>CAMUDX010000038.1 GCA_947087745.1 uncultured Clostridium sp.
AACATTATACTATATTTTCTTACTTTGTACATAAATTTTTAAGCGATTGCCATATATTATTTGCAAAAGGCTCATAAATATAGTATAATATGTGTGTTTAGTGATAAGCTAATAAATTTAAAAAATCTCCTTATAGGAGTTAACATACATGATATATCAAACACAAAAATTTTTCAATTAAGGAGGAAAAAGTTATGAAGAAAAATCGGTTAGGCAAAATGAGGCGGTGGAGAGTAGCTATGCTGTATATGCTATTATTCATATATATGTTATTATCTTTTTTGATAATACCATATATATTTCAGGAGATGATTAATAGCTTCATTCTTAAGGATGTCTTGCAAATTCTTCTACAATTCATATCAATATTAGTATCAATATGGTGCATAACTTGGCTGGCGGAGACACCTGAGGTATCTAAAAGAGTAATAGAAGAAGCAAAGCAAATAGCAAACAGCAAAAACTATGTACCAGTTAAATATTGTGGTAAGGAAAATATGCTTATGTTCCTATATAGCAATGCACTCGAGGAACTTAATTGCACAATAGCTACACGATTAGATGAAAAAGGTAGGGTTTATTATGTAATAATCGATGAAAATGGCGATGTAGTAGGCAGAGAATGTTTACAGAGGCAACCAACATTTTTGATACGTAACTTTAAAAAATCTGAATAAGATTTTAGTGGCAGATGATACATCTGCCACTTTTTTTGAAATTCTTTGATTCAAATACTTGCAAAAGAAATAATAATTTGATATATTAAAAGAAATATGGAGGATGATATAAATGAGAATTGTTGAACCATGGATAAAAGTAGAAAAAATTGATGGAAAAAAGATAATGAAGAAAATAGAAAAAGCATGTAGAACATGTTATCGTTCAGAGGGAAATATTACAGAAGACAGTTACAAGAATTTACTAAAGAATTGTATTACTAGAGGTCACGAATCTGTTTTAGAACATGAAAAAATTACTGTTAGAGTATATTGTGATGTTGGGTCTTATAAAGATTTAACAAGACATAGATTTGCAAGTTTTTCAGTTGAATCTACAAGATATTGCAGTTATGATAAAGATAAATATGGGAACGAAATAGCTTTTATTAATCCTGTATATATTGAGGATAAAGAAACTTATAATATATGGAAGGATACAATGGAAAATATAGAAAAAGCATATGTAAATATGAGAAAACTAGGAGCAACAGTAGATATATGCAGAGAAGTACTACCACATTCAACAGCAGGAGAATATGTTATGACAGCTAATATAAGAGAATGGAAACATATTCTTAGTTTAAGAACAACAAAACATGTACATCCATCTATTAGACAAGTAATGATACCACTATTAAAATATTTCAAAGAAGAAATGCCAGAGATATTTGAAGAGATAGAATATGATGAAGAATTTAATCCAAAATATTATGCTAAAATATCAATTGAAGATGAAATTTAAAAATATTCCAGATGTATAAAGAGCATCTGGAATTTATTTATGCTAGTATAATTATATAACCAAATTAGTTATACAATGTATTAACTTAAAAATCGAATAAAATTAATACAAAGATAGTATAAATATTATCTGGAAAAATGTATTAAAATAATATATAGTGTATAAGAATGTCGAAGAACACCAACAAAAGTAAAATAATGTAAAATGAAACTTACAAAAAAACAAAAAGAATAATTGACTTTGCTGTAAAAATATGGTAGTTTTAAAATATACATAAGAAAAATAAGGAAAAAAGGAGAAATGAAGAATGTTAAATGAAGAAATTTGTAAATTAAGAGATAAATTAAATCAAACAGTAATATCTGGAGAAGATTATAGTCTAATATATAAATTAAGTGTGGAATTAGATGAATTAATCGCACAGTATTACAAAGCTGTAAGTTTAAGAAATTAACTACAAAAAGTAATTAGTTATATAAAACTAGTTACTTTTTTAAATGTATATGAATACGATGAAACTTTGATTTTAGAAAATAAGTGAAAATAATATGATATGTATATATTTTTTTCTAAAATTATGATATACTTGAAAAAGTCAAATATTTAAAAATAGAAAATAAGAAACAAAAAATGAACAAGAAGCAGATATAAAATTCATGAATAACAGGAAAGGAGGAAATGTTAGTTTAGCAATAAATACTAACATAAGAGATAGAATGAAAGTAATATTAAAACAAGATATAAAAGGAGTAGGAAGAAAAAATGAGGTAATAAATGCATCAGATGGATATGCAAGAAATTTTTTATTCCCAAAAAATTTAGCAGTAGAAGCAAATACAGAAAATATAAATAAATTGAATATGCAAAATGAAGCAAAGCAATACAAGAAAGATGTAGAAAAAGAACAAGCAAAAGAAATAGCAAAAAAGTTAGAAACAATAACAGTACAAATAAAGGTACAAGCAGGAGAAAATGGAAAAATATTTGGAAGTGTATCAGCAAAAGAAATTACAGAAAGTTTAGAAAATCAATATAAAATAAAAATAGACAAAAAGAAAGTAGAGTTAAAAGAAGCGATTAAGACAACAGGGCAAAAAACAGTAGAAGTAAAGCTATATGAAGGAGTAATAGGAAAAGTAAAAATAGATGTAGTAAGCTAAGGGAGGAAAGTAAAAAATATGGAACTAGGAAAAATACCACCACATGACATCGAAGCAGAACAAGCAGTATTAGGAAGCATGTTAACAGATAAAGATGCAGTAATAGCAGCAATGGAAGTATTAAAGCCAGAAAGTTTTTACAGAGAAGATGATAAATTAGTATATGAAGCAATGCAAAATTTATTTAGCAAAGCAGAGCCAATAGATATAATAACACTAAAAAATGAATTGCAAGCAATGAGTAAATTAGAACAAGTAGGTGGTATAGAATATCTAGCAAATTTACCAGAAAAATCTCCAACAAGTGCGAATGTACAAAAATACATAAATATAGTAGAAGAAAAAGCAACATTAAGACAGCTAATAAAAACAGCAAATGAATTGATAGATTTAGGATATAGTGAAGATGCAGATGTAGAAGATATAATGGATAGTGCAGAACGAAAAATATTTAATATAATGCAAGATAAAAACCAAAAAGGGTATTCTCAAATAAAAGACATATTAGTAGAAAGTTTTACAAAATTAGAAGAATTATATAACAGAAAACAACATGTAACAGGAGTACCAACAGGTTTTATTGATTTAGATTATAAAACAGCAGGATTACATGGCTCAGAATTAATATTATTGGCAGCAAGACCAGCAATGGGAAAAACAGCATTTGCATTAAATATAGCAACAAATGCAGCATTAAGAGCAAAAACACCAGTAGCAATATTTAGCTTAGAAATGTCAAAAGACCAGCTAGTAAACAGAATACTATGTAGTGAAGCAATGGTAGATAGTAACAAAGTAAGAACAGGAAAACTAGAAGATGATGATTGGACGAAGCTTGCAAGCTCAATAGGACCACTTTCTGAAAGTGAGATAGTAATAGATGATACGCCAGGAATAACAGTAAATGAAATAAGAACTAAATGTAGAAAATTAAAGATAGAAAAAAATATAGGACTAGTAATAATAGACTATCTTCAATTAGTTACAGGAAGTAATAAAAGAGTAGGAAGTAGAGAGCAAGAAATAGCAGAAATAAGTAGATCACTAAAAATATTAGCAAAAGAATTAAATGTGCCAGTAATAGCATTATCACAGCTATCAAGAGCAGTAGAGCAAAGAACAGACCATAGACCAATGCTGTCAGACTTACGTGAATCAGGTTCAATAGAACAAGATGCAGACATAGTAATATTTTTATATAGAGATGAAGTATATGATAAAGAGAGTAGTAAAAAAGGTATAGCAGAAGTAATAATAGCAAAACAAAGAGGAGGATCCACAGGAACGGTAGAATTATTATGGATGGGAAATTATACAAAGTTCTTAAACTTAGAAACAATGAGAGAGGAGCAATAGTATAATCTCCATAAGATTTTATATCTTGAAAGAATATAAATGCAAGAAAGGACATTATATGAATGAAGTAGAAGAGAAGGTATTAAAAACGATACAAAAATATAATATGATACAAGACAATGACAAATTAGTATTAGGAGTATCTGGAGGTCCAGATTCTCTTTTTATGCTATACATATTAAATAAACTAAAGGAGCAATTACATTTTGAAATAGTAGTTGCACATATAAATCATATGATAAGAGAAGAAGCAAATAGTGAAGAAGAATTTGTAAAAGAATTTTGTAGAAAAATTGATATCAAATTCTATAGTAAAAGAATAGATGTAGAGGAATATGCTAATAATAATAAAATAGGACTAGAAGAAGCAGGAAGAAAAATAAGGTACGAATTTTTTGAAGAAGTATTAGAAAAAACGAATTCAAACAAGATAGCAATAGCACATAACAAAAATGATAAAGTAGAAACAATTATAATGCATCTTTTAAGAGGAAGCGGAGTATCAGGGCTACAAGGTATAGAGCCAATTAAAGACAATAAGATAATTAGACCAGTAATAGAAATAGAAAGAACAGAGATAGAACAATATTGCGAAGAAAATAAATTAGAGCCACAAATAGACAAAAGTAACTTTGAAAATAAATACACAAGAAATAAAATAAGAAATGCCGTTATTCCATATATAAAGCAAGAATTTAATCCTAACATAATAGACACAATTACAAGACTATCAGAAATAATTACAGAAGAAAATCAATATCTAGTAAAACAAACAGAACAAACATATCAAAAACTATTAAACGAAGAACAAGAGAATCAAATAATATTAGAATTAAAAGAATTTAATAAGGTAGAAACAGTTATAAAAAAAAGAATAATATTATATACTATAACAAGACTTAGGGGTAGCAGTGTTGGAATAGAAAAAATACATATAGAAGATATAATTAAGCTATGCCAAAACAATATCGGAAATAAGTATTTGATGCCTAATAAAGGACTAAAAGTGCTAATAAAAGACAAAAAAATATATTTTATAAAAAATTTCAACAAATAAAACCAAAGTATCCGTAATAAAAAGCTTGAAAACTGGCTGTTTGTCATAAAAAAGTCACAAAAAAAGTGTTGCAAAACAAAAAAAACTATGTTATAAAATTCGTATAAAATTACAAGAATGATAGGAACAAAATAAATAGTTTCTAAAATGTTAAGTCATTAGAACTATAAATTTTGCATAATTAATTTCCTATAACTTTAAAGGAGGAAGAATATTGAAAAAGGGAATAAAGTCATTAGCTATGTGGCTTATAATAGGAATCATAGCTATAGTGTTGATAACAACAATATTAGAAAATGACAAATTAAAAATGACATATTCTGAATTAATAACAGCAATAGAAGCAGGTCAGGTAGAAGAGATTAAAATATCATCAAATGGAACAGAAGCAAGAGTAAAGCTACAAGGAGAAAAAAATAGGAAAGAAGTAAATATACCAAGCATAGAAAGCTTTATTAATTACACAGAAGAACAATTAAAAACTGGAGAATTAGTATTAGAAGAAGAATCAGAATCAATATGGATAACAATATTTAGTCTAATAACACCATTTGGACTATTAATAATATTCTTAATATTCTGGTTTATAATGATGAGTGGAAACAATGCAAATGGTGGAAGCAAAACAATGAGCTTTGGAAAGAGCAAAGCTAGAATGATGAATGTAATGGATAAACATAGAGTTACATTTGATGATGTTGCTGGTGTAGATGAAGAAAAAGAAGAACTACAAGAGATAGTAGAATTCTTGAAAAATCCTAAAAAATTCACAGACATGGGAGCAAGAATACCAAAAGGAGTTTTATTAGTTGGTCATCCAGGAACAGGAAAGACATTACTTGCAAAGGCAGTAGCAGGAGAAGCAGGAGTACCATTCTTTATAATAAGTGGATCTGATTTCGTAGAAATGTTTGTAGGAGTTGGAGCATCAAGAGTAAGAGATTTATTCGAGCAAGCTAAGAAAAATGCACCATGTATAGTTTTTATAGATGAAATAGATGCAGTAGGACGTCAAAGAGGAGCAGGTTTAGGTGGAGGACATGATGAAAGAGAACAAACATTAAACCAATTACTAGTAGAGATGGACGGATTTGCAGAAAATGAAGGAGTAATAGTATTAGCAGCAACAAACAGACCAGATGTATTAGACAAAGCATTATTAAGACCAGGAAGATTTGATAGACAAATAGTAGTATCAGCACCAGATGTAAAAGCAAGAGAACAAATATTAGAAGTACACTCAAGAAAGAAAAGATTAGCAGAAGATGTAGACTTAAAAATAATAGCAAAAAACACATCAGGATTTTCAGGAGCAGACTTAGAAAATGTTTTAAATGAAGCAGCATTATTAACAGCAAGAAGAAATCTAAACGAGATTGGAATGAAAGAAATTGAAGATGCTATGGTAAAAGTAACTATGGGACCAGAAAAGAAAACTAGAGTAAGAAGTGAAAAAGAGAACAAATTAGTTGCATATCATGAAGCAGGTCATGCAGTAGTAAGTAGATTTTTAGAAACACAAGACCCTGTACATCAAATATCAATTGTGCCACGTGGAATGGCAGGTGGATATACGATGTATAGACCAACTGAAGATAAATCATTTATGTCAAAAACAGAAATGGAAGAAACAATAATATCACTATTAGGTGGTAGAGTAGCAGAAGCTTTAATATTAAATGATATATCAACAGGAGCAAGTAACGATATAGAAAGAGCATCAAAGATAGCAAGAGAAATGGTTACAAAATATGGAATGAGCGATAGAATAGGTTCAATAATGTTCGGATCAGGTCAAGAAGAAGTATTCTTAGGAAGAGACTTTGCTCAGTCTAGAAATTATTCAGAAGAAACAGCAGGTATTATTGATGAAGAAATTAAGAGTATTATAGATAAAGCATATTCAAAAGCTAAGCAAATACTGTCAGACAATGTAGAAAAATTACACATAGTTGCTCAAATCTTATTAGAAAAAGAGAAAATTGATGGAGAAGAATTTGACCAAATTTTTGGGTAAAATTTATATATAAGTAAGAAATAAAAAGTAAAAATATTAAAAATAAAATAGCAATATTCCATTGCTATTTTATTTTTTTTGATATACAATAACAACAAATATAGATAAAAAAGGGGATGTTAGAAATGCACTATGCAGATATAAAAACAGCTGATGTAGCAAACGGAAAAGGAGTAAGAGTTTCAGTATTTGTAAGTGGGTGTAATCATCATTGCAAAGGATGCTTTAACAGTGAAGCATGGGACTTTAATTATGGAAAAGAATTTAATCAAGAATGTATAGATAAAGTTATGAAAGAATTAGATAAACCATATATAAAAGGAATTTCATTACTTGGAGGAGAGCCACTAGAATTTAAAAATCAGGAAGGCCTATTACCATTAGTAAAAATGGCAAAGGAAAAGCATCCAGAAAAAGACATTTGGTGTTACACAGGATTTAGATTTGATAAAGATGTAATGGACAATATGTGCAAAGTAAATCAAAATACAAAAGATTTAATGTCATATATAGATGTAGTTGTTGATGGCAAGTTTGAGGAAGATAAAAAAGATTTGAAGCTTAAATTTAGAGGATCTAGCAATCAAAGAATCATTAATGTAAGAGAATCTTTTGAGGCTAATAAAGTTATTGAATATAATGATATATAAAAACTATATTTTGTAAGGGGGGAACAGTTCATCATGCTGTCTCCTTTTTTAAGTTATGCGCAAGTAAGTCTATTGACATAAAATTATATATTATATATAATATCCCAAGTTATATAGTATTTTATAACTATAATTATACAAGAAGGAGGAAAGTTAATAATCTAATTAACAAATAAGAAAATGCAAGTAATATCAAGTAAAGAAAATGACATTATAAAGCATATAAGAAAATTAAGTGAAAAGAAGTATAGAGATGAAAAAAAGCAATATATAATAGAAGGAATAAAAATAGTAGAAGAAGCAATACAAGAAAAAGCACAAATAGAACAAATAATATTGTGTGAAGAAAATATAAAAGAAATACCAAAGGAGATTATGTCCAAGATTGAAAAATATAGATGTATACATGTAGCTGAAAAGATATACAAAACATTAACACAGGTAGTAAACCCACAAGGAATAATAGCAATAGTAAAAAAGAGAGAAAAAACAGAAATAAAATATGACGAAGACATAATAGTAGTATTAGAAGATATACAAGATCCAGGAAATTTAGGGACTATTTTAAGGACAGTAGATAGTATTGGATTAAAACAAATAATAGTATCAAGAGGTACAGCAGATGTATATAATCCAAAGGTTGTACGTTCAACAATGGGAGCCATATTTAGAGTAAATATAATAGAAAGAGAAAATATTATGGAAGCAATTAAAGAAATGAAGAACAACCAATATCAATTAGTTGTCACATCATTACAAACAAAAAACGAGATATATGATATAAATTATAATAAAAAAATAATAGTAATGGGAAATGAAGCAAAAGGTGTATCTAAAGAAATACAAGATATGGCAGATGAAAAGATTAAAATTCCTATGTTTGGAAAGACAGAAAGTTTAAATGTATCTATAGCTACAGGAGTAGTCTTATATGAATATGTTAGGCAGAAGATAGAAAGGATTAGAGGGCAGTAATATGGAATTAAATATAGTATTAGTAGAACCAGAAATACCGCAAAATACAGGAAATATTGCAAGAACATGTGCAGCAATAGGCGCCAAGCTACATTTAGTACACCCATTAGGATTTAGTATATCAGAAAAGCAATTAAAAAGAGCAGGACTTGACTATTGGGATAAACTAGAAATAGAAGAACACATGTCATTTAATGAATTCTTAAAAAAGTATAAGCCAGAAGAAAATGATATGTTTTTTGTGACCACAAAAGGGAAAAATGTATATTCTAATATAGAATATAATAATTTAAGTAAAGTATTTTTATTATTTGGTAAAGAAACCAAAGGATTGCCTGAAGAAATATTGAAAAGATATATTAAAAATACTATAAGAATACCTATGAAAGAAGGTTTAAGATCTCTTAATTTATCAAATTCAGTTGCAATAGTAGCATATGAGGTTTTAAAACAAAAAGAATATGAGAATATGGAAGAAATAAGTAAATATTTTGAGTAATATACATATATTATCTTGACAGTGGATATAATGTATAGTATAAATAATATCATATGGTATACTTGTAAATAATGCATAATAAGGAGATATATTAGCAATGGAAAATAAACAAATCATACAATTTTTAAATTGCCTACAAGGGAAATCAGCAATTGTAAAAAGTAGTGGATATATATCATGCCAAGCTGTAATATATGAACTAGAATATGTGATAAAATATGAAATAGTAACTATAAAAGATGCACAAATGAAAAACTTCATTGTAATAGATTTAAAAAAAATTAAAGAAATAAAATTATCAAAAGATAAAATAAGTATACTAATATTTATGAATGATGAAGTTGAAACAGAAATTGCAATAACAGAAGTCAAGTAATATGATAATATTCATACGAGGCATATTTCTCAAAAGGGAAGTACAAAAAAGGCTAGAGTTATGTTACTCTAGTCTTTTAATATAAGGTAAATATTTTAGTTCATTAATGTTTTATTAATAAAAAAGGCAAGTCATCATAAACTCTAATAGGAGGAGTTTATGAAAAATATATTATCAATAACAATGGTGATAATAGGAGCATTGATAGGAGCGGGATTTGCTTCAGGACAAGAAATATATGCTTTTTTTTATAAAAATGGAATATGTGGATTAATAGGAACTATAATATCAAGTATTTTAATAGGTTATATAATATACAAAGTATTTACCATAGTAAAAATATATCAAATAAACAATTATAGAGAATTCTTAGAAACAATAATGGATACAGATAAAACAGTAAAAATACAAATTGTAAATAAAATAATAGAAATACTAATATTAATAACATTTTTTATAATGATGGCAGGGTTTGGGGCATACTTTGAGCAAGAATATAGAATTAATAGTATAATAGGAAGTGCCATATTAGCAGGTTTATGCTTTTCTGTATTTATGACTAATGTAGATGGTTTTATAAAAATAAGTAAATATATAGTTCCACTATTAGTTGTATTTATAGTTCTAGTAGGAATATTAAATGTACATAATATAGAATGGAATAGAATAAATGGTGATGTTATTGTGCAGAATGCAGTTTTGGGACCAATAAATGCAATAATGTATGCAAGTTATAATACAATATTATTAATACCAGTATTAATAACATTAAACCAGAAGATAAAAAAATACAAAGAAATAAAGTATATTTCAATAATATCAAGTATAATAATATTTTTTTTAACAATAATAATATTTTTTTTACTAAGCAATATAACAATAGACATAAAGACTATTGAAATGCCGATAGTATATGTGATAACTAATAATTTTAGGAATCTTAAAAATATGTATGCAATCATAATATTAATTTCTATATTTACAACAGCAGTATCGTTAGGAATAAGCTATTTAGAAAATAATAAGAAAAATAGAAAAAGTTATACACAAACTGCTATAATAATGTGCATAACTAGTATATTTTTTTCAAGAATTGGTTTTTCTAATTTGATAAATTTATTATATCCCATATTTGGAGTTTTAGGATTAATACAAATTCATATAATATTCAAGAAAAAAGTAAATAAATATTGAAAAAAAAAGAAAAAACTGATATAACTTTAATACAAAGGAAAATATAATAGGAGAGTACAAATGGAAAATCTCTTAAAGCAAGAGCAATATAGGAAGTTAAATGTAAAAAAAATGCTAATATTGATTGTTACAGTAATATTAGTTATATTTGTATTAGTAATTACATGTCTATATACAGAAAACGAAAGATTTAGAAAATGGGTAGACAATGAAATCTTACCTAAAGAAGTACAACAAGGAAATACAGTTGAAATAGAATTAAACCAGGAAAATGTACAAATATTTGCAGTTGATAAATACATAGTGACATTACAAGAAAAAACACTAAATTTTTACAATAATTTAGGAACGAATGTAGGAACAATATCTGTTGAAATAAATAATGCAATAATAGATACAGCAGGAAGGAACTTTATTATAGCAGAAAAGGGTGGAAGAAATGCTTATGTAATATCTGATAAAAATTTAGTGTGGGAGACAGAAACAGAAGGAGAAATATTACAAATAGAAATAAATGAAAATGGATATGTAGGAATAGTAACATCAGATATAAGTTATAAGAATATAGTAACTTTGTATGATTCATTAGGAAAACAAGTAATAAGAACTTATATAGCAACAGCAAAAGTGTCAGATATTAGTATATCAAAAAACAGTCAACATTTAGCCATAGCAGAAGTAGATACTTCTGGAGTATTAATACAATCATCTATCAAGATAATATCAATAGAAACAGCAAAAAAAGACCCTAATAATTCTGTTGAGTATATATATACTGCAGATATAAACAGGCTAATTTTAAATATACAATATCAAAATAAAGATAGATTAGTTTGCATGTATCAAGATACAGTAGATGTAATTCAAAATAAACAAAGCAAAACTATTGCAAGTTTAAAAGAAAAGAATATAACATTTGCTTCAATAGAATTAAATGATAATCTAATTAAGATAGAGGAGAACACATTAGGAGATTATGATTATAAATCAATTGTATATATTAAAAACATAACTAATGAAAAATATAAAAAATATTCAGTTGAAAAAGTTGCGAAGGACATATATACTTCGCAAGATGTAATTGGACTAAATCTAGGAACAGAGTTGCATATAATAAATAGAAATGGATGGCTAATAAAAAAATATGTAGCAAATCAAGAGATAAACAACATAGTGATTTCTAATAAAATAGCAGGAGTTATATATAGAAACAAAATAGAAATTATAGATATTTAAAGAAAGAGGGAAGAATATGGGAATAATTTTAGATATAATACTTGTAGTAATATTAGCAGGAAGTATATTTTTAGGATATAAAAAGGGATTAGTAAAAGTAGCAGTTAGCTTATTTGCATTAATTATTTCTTTAGTAGTTACATTAGTATTTTATAGACCAATATCAAATACAATAATAAATAACACTGATTGGGATGAAAAAATAGAACAAGTAATAATAGAAAATACAACAAAGAAAATTGAAGAAACAAATCAAAGTGGAAATATTCTTGAAGATGCACAAAAGTATATTGGTAATGCAGTAGCAGAAGGACAAAATAATGCAGTTGAAAACGTGGCACCAGTTATAGCAGAAAGAGTAATAAGTATAGGAACAATGATAGTATTGTTCATAGCGACTAGGATAGTATTAATACTATTAACATTGGTTTCAAATGTAATAACTAACTTACCTATTATAAAGCAATGTAATGAATTAGGAGGACTAATTTATGGAATAATTAGAGGATTAATTGTTGTTTATGCATTACTTGCAATAGCATTCTTTATAGTATCAATGTCTTCTAATACAAATATTACAAATGCAATTGATAGTTCTTTTATTACTAAATTTATGTATTCGCATAATATATTGTTAAATATAATTTTTTAGAATAAAAGCATATAAGAAGTGCAAAACATAGCAAAAATGAGATATTACAAAAAGTATAATATTAACGAATATAAATCACCTATACTGTGAATAATAGCAGTATAGGTGATTTGAATATGAAAAAAAGAAGTAAAACAAAAGACATTATATTAACAATATTAGGAGCAATGACAATGGCAATAGGAGTATCATTGTTTTTATTACCAAACCAATTATCAACAGGGGGATTTTCAGGAATTGCCACAATTACATATTATTTATTTGAAATACCAATGGGAGCTGTTATATTAATAGCCAATATACCAGTATTTTTAATCGCATTAAAGAAATTAGGAAAAGTGTTTTTCCTAAAATCGATATTAGGAACAGTAAGTTTATCAATATTTATAGACTTATTTGATAAAATGCCACCAATAACAAATGATAGATTCTTAGCAAGCATATATGGAGGAATAATAGTAGGTATAGGAACGGCATTAATATTAAAAGCACATTCATCAACAGGAGGAAGTGATTTAGTTTCAAATATAATCAAAAGTTTTAAACCAAATGCAAAGATTGGAAGCATGATAGTATATATAGATACAGTAATAGTAAGTCTGAATGTAATTGTTTTTAGAAATATAGAGATAGGATTATATTCAGCAATAGCTATATATTTAATGGGTAAAATAGTAGATATAATTTTTGAAGGAATAGATTTTACTAAGCTTTTAATAATTGTATCTAAAAATAGCGAAGAAATATCAAAAGCTATTGAAGAAAAATTAGGTAGAGGAGTAACAGGATTATATGGAAAAGGAATGTATACAAATGAAGAAAGTCTAGTATTAATGTGTGCAACGGCTAGAAAAGATGTAGGTAGAATAAAAGAAATTGCTAAATCCATAGACAATAATTGTTTTGTAATAATTACTAATGCAAGAGAGGTATTTGGAAATGGTTTTAAAATATAAAAAATATTGACCATTTTACATAAATGTGATAAAATAACACCTAGTTTTTGCAAATAGATATTATTTGTAATACAAATAATAAGAAAGGAGAAGAAGGCAGTACCAAGACAACAAATGCATACAAACTGAAAGGAGAACAAAATGAAAAATGCATTAGTAGTAATAGCAGTAATACTTTTATTGCTTGTTTTTGGAAATGTTGGATTTTGTGAACAGGAAGTACATGCAGAAGAGACACAGCAGTGTGTTATAACGCCAAAAGATTATATAGGGATAGATGATAACAGTAGCAATGTAAATATCATCATTTTTAATGGCTCAGAAATGGAGCCATACGAAGGTGACTACTGGGATTACATCATTAAAAGATTAGACATGAAGTACTATGAGGAAATAGTTGAACTAGTTTCTGAAGACATGGATTTCTATAACTATGATATGGCTGTTGAAGTATTAGACAGCTCACATTTTCAGATTTTTATTAAGATGACGAAAGATGGTAATCTGATAAATGCTAAAAATGTGGAAGATGTTATATTAAATGGTAACAATGCGGCACATGGAACTAATCACATAAATCTTATGCAGATAAGCGGATTGGACATGAATGATTATGACAATATAATCAAGAAGATTGAAGATAGCATAATTTTGTCCTATCAAATAATCAAGATTAATGATGAAAACAGTGAAGAAACATTTTCAATCATTCTTGAGACAAAGGATTATTGCATAGTTGAGGGGGATACATTGTCAGGAATAGCGAGGAGAAAGCTGACAACTGTAGAAGAACTGATGAAACTCAATCCACAGATAACCAACCCTGATTTGATATATCCACGAAGATTAATCAATATCAGGTAAGACCTTTACATCCAATTGGAAATGGGCCAAACGATTTAAAGTTTGGTCCATTTAAGCTATTATATAAAAACTTTAGAACAAATCTGTTAAAATATGAGTTAAATAATCTGGGGAAAAAATAAAGAAGATTTTAATAAAATATA
>CAMUDX010000039.1 GCA_947087745.1 uncultured Clostridium sp.
CTAATTATATCAAAGGACTTTCTTTTTTTCCATTCCGAAACCATTTTACACTATTGCAAAAAATTACAATTTGACAAAGAAAAAGAAAAGATATATAATTAGTTTGTCATAAAAGGAGGTATATGATTTTTTATGAAAAATGAAGGAAAAGCTTCTATTTCTATAATCAAAATCATTTGTGTAAGCTTAATACTTATAATCCTTTCAGGTGCTGGAGTTATAGCTATGACAACACATTTAAATACAATTACTATAAAATTATCAAACGGATATGAAATGACTGTATTAACTAATAAAACTAAAGTATCAGAAATACTAAAGGACAACAATATAGTTGTAGAGGATAACGAAAGAGTGACACCAAGCTTAGATGAAGAAATAGATATAAATAATACAATAATAATTTGTAATAAATCAATACAAGAAATACAAGTTGCTAAGATATCAGAAAATGGAGTAGAAACAACATTGGAAGATATATTAAATAATTATTCTTCAATTATTGAAAAAATAGTGGTTGAGGAAGAGACAATTCCATATGAAACAATAACTAAAGATGTGTCAAATGGAGAGGAAACAACAAAAAATAAAGTAATTACAAAAGGAGAAGAAGGAATAAAACAGGTAACTTATAAAATAAAATATAAGAATAATGAAGAAATAAGCAGAATTAAGTTATCAGAAATAGTTGTTAAAGAAGCAATAGATAAAGTTGTACAAGTACAAACAGATGTAACATCAAGAGCTTCATCAACGGCAAGAACTTCACCCAAAACGGTAATATTTAGAGTTACAGGTTATTGCTCATGTTCGAAATGTTGTGGTAAATTTGCATCAGGGTATACATCATCAGGAACAAAAGCAACAGCAGGTAGAACAGTTGCAGCATCAACTCAATATGACTTTGGAACAAAATTATTAATAAATGGAACAACATATACTGTTGAAGATAGAGGTGGAGCAATAACGGGAAATAAAATAGATATTTATTTTAATACACATGCTGAAGCAATCGCATGGGGAGTAAAATATTTACCAGTAGAAGTAATTCAATAATATATAGAGAGTCTTTTTGAAAATCAAAGAGGCTTTTTTTATTGTATAGGAAAAATCGAAGTTTTTTTCGTATACAAATTTTGCAAATATTGTGAAAATGCACTAGAAAATTAACTTTTAATATGGTATAATCTCATAAATGGAAGGAACAAAATAGATGAAACTAGTATCTTGGAATGTAAATGGAATAAGGGCATGTATAACTAAAGGGTTTACAGCATTTTTTAATCAAATAGATGCAGATATATTTTCTATACAAGAGACCAAATGCCAAAGAGAACAAATAGAATTAGAATTTAACGGATACAAAAGTTTTTGGAATAGTGCAGAAAAAAAGGGATATTCCGGAACTGCAATATTTACAAAAAGAGAGCCAATAAATGTAACATATGGAATAGGTATAGAAGAGCATGATAAAGAAGGAAGAATAATAACATTAGAATTTGAGAAATTTTATCTAGTAAATAATTATACGCCAAATTCTAAAAGAGAATTAGAAAGATTGCCATATAGAACAGTTTGGGAAGATGAGATTAGAAAGTATTTATTAAAATTAAATAAGAAAAAGCCAGTAATTATGTGTGGAGATTTAAATGTAGCACATAAAGAAATAGATTTAAAAAATCCAAAAACAAATAGGAGAAATGCAGGATTTACTGATGAGGAGAGACAAAAGATGACAGAGCTATTAGATGCAGGATTTACTGATACATTTAGATATATGTACCCGAATAAAGAAAATGAATATAGTTGGTGGTCATATATGGGAAATGCTAGAGAAAAAAATATTGGATGGAGAATAGACTATTTTATAGTATCAAAAGACATACAATCTAAAATTAAAGATGCTAAAATACATCAGAGTATAATGGGAAGTGACCACTGCCCAGTAGAATTAGACATAGAAATATAGGCACAATGTTTGATTTTTATATGTAATAATAAATAAATTGGCTATGTATAGCAAAGAAAGGAAAAGAGTATGAATGAATTAAAAAAGAATTTTTCAAAATGGATTTATTGGTTTTTATTTGCTGTATGCGTAATTATTGTATATAATATTTTGGGGAATTTTTCACAAGTAACATCAACTATTGGAAATTTTTTTAGTATAATATCACCATTTTTAATGGGAATGTTAATAGCATATATATTATATATACCAGCATCAGGAATTGAAAAGAAATTAAGGAAAAGTAAATTAAAATTTATATCAAAAAAGGCAAGAGGATTAAGTGTATTAATTGCATATATAATAGCAATAATAGCAATTGTTATTATTATGAATGTAGTTCTACCAGTAGTTATAGAAAGTATAGTTGAATTAGTTAATAATTTTCAAGGTTATTATTCTAAGATACTAGAGGATTATTCAAATTTACCAGATGATTCATTTATAAAAAGTGAACAAGTTAATCAAATATTAAATTCAATTAAAAATATAAATTTAGCAGATTATATTAATGTGGAAAGAATAATGGAATATGCTAAGGGTGCAATATCAATTGTAACAAGTGTGTTTGATGCTTTTGTAACAATAGTGGTTTCAATATATGCATTATTGGAAAGAGGCAATATTATGAAATTTGCTAAAAGAGTTACATATACAATATTTGGAGAGAATACAAGTAAAAGAATTGGAAAATATTTTGATAGTACAAATCATATATTCTTTAAATTTTTGTCAAGTCAGATTATAGATGCAATAATTGTTGGTATACTTATAACTGTAGCATTAAGTATAATGAAAATAAAATATGCTGTATTAATAGGATTTATGATAGGATTATTTAATGTAATACCATATTTTGGGGCAATTGTTGCAGTTGCAGCATCTATATTGATAACATTTATAACAGGAGGATTTTCTCAGACAGTTTGGATGTCAATAGTTGTAATTATATTACAGCAAATTGATGCAAATATAATTAATCCAAAGATAGTTGGAAATTCATTAGAAATAAGTGCATTACTTATAATTTTTGCAGTAACTGTTGGTGGTGCATATTTTGGAATTTTAGGGATGTTCCTTGCAGTTCCAGTTGCGACAGTATTAAAAATTCTTATTAATGATTATATAGAATTTAAAGGCAAAGCAAAAGAATTGAAAGAATAATGTGCAAATAAAAAAATACCTTTTAAAGGTAGCTTGAGAAATATATATTTATATTTTTTAGAATTATAGCTTTTTTTCTAGTGGGCGGGAATTCCCGCTGACTAGAAAAAAAGCTAATTTTTTGAAAAATATATAATTACTACATTCTTTGCATTAAATATTGGATTCCTCCATTAGCAGCAGCAGTAAGCATTAATACGATTACCCCAGCTGTTAGGACTCCTAAAAAGATAGGAGGTATTGCCTTTTTTGGTTCTAAGTCTAAGAAGTTAGCAATTAATGATCCTACCCATGCTCCTGTTCCAGGTATTGGAATTGCTACAAATAAAAATAATGTTGTGAATACGACTGTTCTTATTTTTGGGTTTTCTGCTATCTTTTTGTTTGCTTTATTTGTTGCCCAATCTATGATTACTTTAAATGGCTTCCATCTTCCAAAGAAATTAAATAATGGTTTTATGTATTTTACTATAAAATATACTGGAATAATATTACCTATGAAACTCCATATAAATGCTTCTATATATGTTAAATGAAATGTAAATACTCCTATTGGTATTGCTCCTCTTAATTCTATTATTGGTACCATTCCTATTACTGCTGTTAATAAATATCTTATTACTATTGGTAAATTTGTTAACATTTTTATTCCTCCACTGGTTTTATTTTATGAAAAATTGCAAATGTAATTTCTTTATTAGCATATTTGAAATTTTATAATATAATTATATAATTGTCTAGACTTTTTTATGATTTTTGTAAATTTAAATCTAGTATAGCATTTTGGTTTTTTAAATGAAAAATGTTAAAAAAGGCTTGAAATATTATTGATTTCACAGTATAATATTTAGGGAGTTAAAGAGATAGTATTAAGAGTTTTCTCCTGAAATTCCCCTTAATATAAATTTCATATCGAAAATGTTGTAAATGTATTTTATAATATTTTCATTATATGCGACTGTAGCTTAGCTGGATAGAGCACTCGGCTACGAACCGAGAGGTCGGGGATTCGAATTCCTCCAGTCGCACCATACTCTCAAGCAAGTTTGAGAGTTTTTATTTTTCTTTTTGCTGTGAAAATTTTCCCCTTATTAAATAGAATTGTATTAATTTTCTATACTTTTATATAACTTTTGATATAATCTGTGTTAGACAAATAGTAAGTTGTAGAGAGGATTTAGTTATGGAAAATATTAAAAAAGAAGAAATAGAACAATTAATAGGAATTGATAAAGTTAATATTTTTTATGATATTATTTATGAAATAACAAAACTTTATGATATGGAACAAATATGGAATAATGGTGGCAAAAAATGGACTTATGAGTATAAGTTTAGAATTGATAAAGGTATGCTAGTTGAACAAGTACAAAAGTTATTGAGACATATTAAAATACATACTACAATGGAATTGCTATGGTAAATCAAAATAATGTAAAAAATTCAATATAAAATATATAACATAAATTCAACTAAAAATGTTGACATTGCAATTATTTTATCATAAAATACAAACAATAGTTTTAAAAAATGAAAGAAATTTGAAAAAGTTCTTTAGTTAAAGATTTGAACAACATCTAAGCGACAACTTACATTGAAAGTGAGATGATTATTTGAAAATAATAGTAAGAAAAGCAAAAAATATTGATCGTGATAATATTGCTTTATGTATATCAGAGGCATTTGAACATGATTTTTCGGTATTATGCAAAGATATTGTTACTACTGCTAAAGCAATTCGTAGTGGAATTATAATAGATAAATTTTATGTAGCAGAACTTAATAATGAAATTGTTGGAGTTTTGGCTATTTCAAATTGTAATGGTCGTGCAGTTATCACAGATAGTTCATCTTATAAAAAATATTTTGGATTTATTAAAGGTCTTATTGCAAAGATAGTATTAAAGGAAGAATTTGAAACGAAGTTAGATTATCCAATAACAACAGGATATATAGAATTTGTTTCAGTAAAAAAAGATTATAGAAGAAAAGGTGTTGCTACTGCTTTAATAAAAGAAAGTTTAAAATTAAGTGATTAAATGATTATGTATTAGATGTTACTGATGTAAATACTTCGGCAATAAATTGTTATAATAATTTAGAATCTGAAGAATATAAACGAATTAAAGAAAAACATGGTAAACAAAAAGGTTTTAATGAAAAAATTTATATGAAATACAAAAGTAATTGTTAAATTACACTATATGGAGATGATTATAAATGAATAAAGAAATACTATTATCAAATATAGATAAAGTTCATACTACCGAAATGGGTATTGATAGAATTAAGAAAAATCTTAGATTAGATATTAATGATGTAGTAGAATATTGCAAAAATAAAGTTTTAGAAAAAAGTTGTAATATTTATAGGCATGGCAAAAATTGGTATTGTGAAATTGATAATATAGTAATAACTATTAACTCATATAGTTATACAATTATTACAGCACATATTAAAAGATAAATTATAATTTTGCAATTGTATAGATTTATAGTAATTTGAAAGTGAGATGGAAGTATTATGGATTTAAAGAAAATTGAGAAATTTATTGATAAACAAAAAGTTAGTTTTATATGTTCTATTGATAATGAAGATTACCCTAATGTAAAAGCAATGCTAAAACCTAGAAAAAGGATAGAACTAAAAGAGTTTTATTTTTCTACGAATACTTCATCTATGAGAGTTAGTCAATATAAGTATAATCCAAATGCTAGTATTTACTTTTATAACAAAGGACTAATTAAATATGTTGGTATTATGCTAAAAGGAAAAATGGAAGTCCTAACAGACCAAGACACTAAAAATATGATTTGGGAAAAAGGAGATACAATTTTTTATAAAAAAGGAGTAACTGACCCAGATTATTGTGTTTTAAAATTTACTGCAACAAGCGGTAGATATTATTGTGATTTAAAAACAGAAAATTTTGATATTGTGTAATTGCTAAATTACGATTTAGGAGTGTGATAATTTATAAAAATACTTTTAATATATAAGTCAAAAACAGGTTTTACAAAAAGATATGCTGACTGGATTGGTGAAGAAGTAAATTGTAATATAGAAAATATCTCTAATATTAAAAATATAGATTTTAAAAATTATGATTTAATTATATATGGAAGTAGAATACATGCAGGAAGAATTGATAGATTAGATAAAGTAAAAAAACTAAATTTAGGGAATAGATTAGTCATATTTGCAACTGGAGCAACACCAAAAGAAACTGATTCTATTCAAGAAGTTTGGAAAAATAATTTAACTGAAAAAGAAATGAAAAATATTAAACATTTTTATATTCCAGCAGGTTTGAATTATGAGAAAATGGGATTTTTAGATAAAACTATGATGAAGATGGCTACTCTTATGTTAGAAAAAAAGAAAGACAAAAGTGAGGAAGATATAGGGATGCAAAACTCTATTAAGAAATCTTATGACATTTCTGATAAATTAAGAATAAAACCTTTAGTAGAATATATTAAATCTTTATAAAAACTTACAAATTACAAGCATACTGTTAGATGTAAATAATAGAGTTTACATCTAATTTTTTTGATTGTAAAATTATTTACAAATAATGTAAGTTAGAACATCAAATTACAGATGTCTTTGAATCTAACAACTTGACAGTTTGACTTTTATTCCTATTATTAATTTGGTTTTAGATAGTGAGGGCAATAGACTCTATATAACAAGCATGATGAAATAATAGCAGATGTACAAGTAAAATTTATTACAATAAAATTTTAGATTGTAGATTAGTTTGAATATAATTAATCTTATTTTTTATAAAATTCTTCTTAAAAATGCAACCAAACAAAAAAATATGGTAATATATAGATGAAAGATATCTTGAAAAAAATAAGGAGTTTAGATCTAAATTGGAAGTGAAAAATAGAAAGATATATAACTATATGGGGCAAAAAGGTCTAATAATAGAAGATGTCATGAATGATTTCTCTAACTATATCTATACAATATCAAGAAATGCTTATATGTATTTGGCAGATGAAGATATAGAGGAAATTGCTATGGATGTTGTTCTTACTGTATGGAAAAATCAAGACAAATTAGATATTAATAAAAAAATGTCATCCTATATAGCTGGTATAACTAAAAATTTAATAAAAAAGAAATATAGAGATAAAAAAATAATAGATAGTATAGATGACTATGAAGAACAATTAGTTAATTTAAAAGACATTGAAATAGAATTTATTGAGAAAGAGAATGATAAAGAAATATTAGAACAAATTGAAAATTTAAAAGTTGATGAAAATGATATTTTTATTAAATATTATTATGAAGGAATGCATATAAAAGAAATTTCAAATTCTATGCATATGTCAGAATCTAAAGTAAAATCAAAGTTATTTAGAATTAGAAAAAAATTAAAAAAATATTTAAAAAAGGAGGGTATAGTTTAAATGATGAATAATCAAGAAATGATTAAGAGACTTAAAATGAATATTGCCATATCTAATTTAAAAACAGAAATAGTCTCAAATGAAAAACAAAAAGAATATGCCCTTAAAAATGAAAAGTTTTGGAGGTTATATGAAATGAAAAAAAGGATAGCAATTATTATAACTAGCATAGTATTGATTATGTCTGGTACTGTTTTTGCTTTTGAATTATTTTCAGGAATTGATGAAGATGAATTATCTTTAGGTGCAACATATGAAGGAAACGGAATTGTATATATTCATATTGAAAATAATTCAAATAAAACACTAGAGTTCGAAAAAAATATAAAATTAATGCGTTGGTCTGATGCTGAAGAAATAAAGCCAATTTCTAATAAAATTAAAGTAGATAATATTAAATTTAGTCCAAAATCAAGTGGTGTAATGAAAATAGATATATCTGAAATGTATGACTTAAATGAAATAGAAAAAACACTTAGTGATGATGAGCATTATTATTTTATATTAACAAATAATAATTTTATATTTGGTAATGATTGGCATTGTACAGTAGAATTTTGTAAAAATAATAATGATAGTAAAGAAAACACAGAAATAGCTTATATTGATAAAGTTGAATTAGATAATTCTTTAGTTAATAAAAATATAAATGAAGAATTAAAAGAATTTTATAAAGAATGGGTAATTAATCCAAATGAAAGAAATAAAAAAGTTGAAGAGTATTATCAAAAGGTGTTTGAATTATTATCTAGAGAAAGAGAAAATGGTAAAAATATTATTCATTCTGTTAATCCTTTGCTATTTGTAGGAAAGCCAGATGAAAATGTAATCTTTGATAATAGAGTTTCAAAAAAATTACAATATCAATTAATAGGAGAACATCATTATCAATTAGATGCTTTTAATATTCCTGTTGGTGCATCTGATTTTGATACTTGTATGGTTCTTAATACAGCAATACCAAAAAAAGCTAGTGAAGTCAATAGTGTAGATGGAGAACCATTACCTTTAATTTATATTTTTCAGTTTGATGTGAAAGAATTACAAAAGCCAAATACTTATGTATTTATTAGAGGAAGATTATATGATTATAATGAACTAGAAAAATATAAAGTTTATGAAGATGATAAATTTGTAAGTTACAATGTTACAGAATTATTTTATAAAGTTTTAGATGAGTATGTTGATACTTATATTAAAGACAGAAATGATATTTATATGGATGAAGGAGTAAAAACAAGAATTAAAAATATTTATGATTATTATATGAACAAAGAAAATTTAGAAAAGGCTTTTTATTATCATGAAAATAGCATTGAATAAAGGTGTGATAGTAGAAGATTCATATATGAAAGCAACAAAATTAACAAAAATCATAACCATCTTATTATAAATGGTTATGATTTTAAAAAACTATTACATTTACAAACAAATTTCTATAATGACTAAGATATTTCTATTCCAGCACTTGCATATCCAACTACTGTATTTACTAAAGAAAGACCAGTAGCTCTCGCAGAATATACCATTAATAGACGTGATTGAGCAGTAACAGGAATTGATAACCCTGTTGTTATTCCATTGCTGATAGTACCAATAGATATTATTCCAGAAAGTGCAGGAGAAAGATTTACAATAGCTCCTGGTATTGGAGTAAAAACGTTATCAGGTGTATTTGATACATATAATTGAGCTGTGACTGTAATACTAGAACCAACAAGTGATAAAGCAGCTGTAGTACTAAAATAAGCACTTAAAGATGTTATTGTTCCTGCTCTAGGCATTGAAAAAGCAAAGTTAGACAAAGTTCCAGATGGGTTAGTAAGGTCAATGCTAGAACCTAGAACTGTAAGTCCAGGAGCAGAAGAACCAAATCCTATAAATGCAGGAATACCAGCTAAACCAGCAGCAATAGTTGTAAGTGATATTGGTAACCCTGATGCTAAAGGTATTATACTAGTACTTCCATTTGCACCCGTAGGTCCAGTAGCCCCAGTAGCGCCAGTAGCTCCTGTTGTACCAGTAGGACCAATAGGTCCAATAGAACCTGTTGGTCCAGTAGCACCAGTAGCACCTGTACTACCAGTAGTACCTGTTATACCAGCAGGACCAGTAGCGCCAGTAGCACCTGTATTGCCAGTACTGCCAGTAGCACCAGTTATACCAGTAGGACCAGTAGCCCCAGTAGCACCAGTGTTACCAGTAGGACCTGTAACACCAGTAGGACCTGTATCTCCAATAGGACCAGTACTGCCAGTAGGTCCAGTGGCACCTGTAGAACCATTGCAACCTCTTGGCCCAGTAGGTCCAGTTGCACCTGTCGCTCCTGTTATTCCCATAGGATTACAACAACAATAATCATTATCACAATTATTGATAGAATCATAAGAATAACTATCTTGATAATCATTGTTATCGTTTTCGACATTACTTGCAGTTTTGTTTATACGTTTAAAAAAATTCATTTATATACCTCCTTTGTATAGAGTAAAAGAAAATTTACTCTATATAGTATATGATTGTATTTTTTATTGGTTAGTGATATTTTTACTTTGAAAGTAATTCTTATTATATATAAAAGCTTTGTCATTAGGCTTTAGTAAGCCTGCCTTATTATTATAATAAATTGCTTTTTTAGTATCACCAATCTTGTCATAACACACACAGAGTTGAATATATGGAATATATCCAAAATAATCTGCATTATGGAATCCGCCATTTTTCATATCTGGTTTATTCGAAATAGCTAATTGATACCAAAAAATTGCAGTTTCTATATTATTATTTTCTAAAAAATGATTTCCTAATTTGCAACATATTTCTGGTCGTGGTTTGTCAAATTCAAAACTTCTAAGTAATGACAAAAAAGCATTATTATTATCATTTATTTTTCTGTAACAATCAGATAAATCTATACAAGCACTAATACAATTTTCAATCCAACCTTGTTTTGAATCTAAAAATTTATTGAAATTATCAATTGCCTTGTGGTATTGACCATTATAAAATAACTCTCTGGAATAATAAAACTGTTGCCTTGGGTCAAGTTCTAATCCTTCAATAATCATTTTATCAAAAATTTTCAAATTTCTACTTTTATCACTAGGACGTAATTTTTTATGTGTAATTGCAATATCAGAATATATGATATTACCATTAGGAGGAATTACCTCATGAATAGGACTGATCCATTGATAATTTTTCTCACGAGACATTAATCTTTCTCTATAGTAAGAAAGTGTCGGATTATCATATTCATCAAATGCAACATTGTATTTCATCATTACCATATCAACAGATTTATCTAAATTGTTTTTTAATTGTTTTAAATTGGTAAGGTCATTTTCAAAAATAACATCATCTGCATCTAACCACATAATATAATCCTTACTAGCTTTAGAAAAAGCATAGTTTCGGGCTTTTGAAAAATCATCTATCCAATTAAAATGGTATACTTTATTAGTATATTTTTTTACAATTTCTATTGTAGAGTCAGTAGAACCAGTATCTACTATTATTATTTCATCAACTACATCTTTCACACATAATAGACAACGTTCAATAACATCCTCTTCATTTTTAACAATCATACATAAACTAATACTAATCATACAAATCTCCTTTTAGTAATAGTATGAAGTTAAAAATGATTTTGTTAATTATAACATAAATAATTAAAGTAAAAGAATATGATAGAAAGTGAATATAAATTGGATATTACAGATGTTAGATTGCATCATGAAATTTATTTAAGTGAAATAGAAGATATGAATTAAGCAGATTAAAAACAGTTATATATATCCAGAAAGAAAAAGGAATTCCTTATAAATATGAAAAATGTAGGGTAAAAATAATTTAGGGCAGTAGTTCAATTACTACAACCTAATATTAATATTATAAGAATAAAGTAAAAATAAAAGATAGATAATGCAATTATCTATCTTTGCTAATAGTTTTCTTATCACAAGAGAATAAATATATTTTTACACAAATTAATAATAATCTAATAATATCGTTATTTATAGAAAAAACGAAATTTACTAATAGATATTACTTATGAATTAATCAGCTTTAAATATTCTGCTCTTATTTCTAAGATTTTCTTTTTTAAATATTTAATTTCTTCTTGCTCTTGTTTTATTCTTTGTTGAAATATTTTTGTTAGTTCTATTTTTTCCTCTTCAGTTAAATCTTCTTCTTTTATATAACCATTTCTAAAATTCTGAAACTTAACTTCGATACTATCTAAAGCCATAAAAGTACGCTTTGTAGTTGCTTTACTTTCAGGATTAGTTTCTTCAACATAGTGACATGTTTGATTTTTTCTATTAAAAATCTTATGGAAAAAATCTATTACTTTTGTGAAGATATTTTTATCTTTGATTATAGTTAAACTTTTTTCTTCTGTATTATTTACCATTTAATTCATTTTCACCTACTTTATCATTTCTATTTTGTTTACTTTGTAATAGTTTATTATATCCAGCATATAATTGCTGAAGTTCTGTTTTAGTATTTTCTTGTGTACCTAACACATGATTATATTCTTGTAAAGTTTGTGGCTCAGTTTGTTGCTTTTCTGTATATCTATTAAGAGTTATTTCATTATATTTTTTAAGTAAATACATCTTCTCCATTTGAGCAACACTATATAAAAACTCTTGTAGCTCTGTTTCATTTAAATCTTTGAAGTCAGTATCTTCTATATATGACCTTAATCCGAATTTTTCAAAATCTTTTCCTACTTGTCTTAAACTAGCAATTCTATTTTTTATATAGGTTACTACTTCTTCTTTTTCTTCTGCTCTTTCTCCTGTCTCTTCTTGTGAACTGATATATCTTAACATTTCAAAGTCTATTTTTCTGCCACTTTTTATATATTCTGCAACATCATCATTTTCTTTACCTATAAAACCAGAAATAACTCTGTTTAAATCTGCATTTGTTAAGTCTTCTATTTTTTGATTATCTAACATTTCTAAGAACTTTTCTAATTGCCCAGTAGGAACATCTTCTCTTGATTTCAACTCTATTAAATACATTTGAACTTTTGTGATTATCCTTTTTTCTTGAATTCTAAGATATATAGGATATAGTTTTGAAAACTTTATATCTGCATTTTCAATTGCTTTAAGAGTTGCTATAATTGTATCAGGGTCAAAATCATCGATTTTTTCGATAACTTTTAATAATATCTTTTCTCTATCTGTTCCAACTTCTTGAGATATCATAAAGTATTCTAAGCTGTCTTTATATGGGCTAATATCTTCTGCTGATTTAATAGAGTCTAAAGTGTCTAAACGATTTTGTATGCCTACTCCAAAATTTTGAAGCACTTCGCCTGGGACTTTACTTAAATCTAGTGTTTCTTTAACTGGTAATGCAGATTCCATTTTCTTATAGTCTATATCTAAATCTGGAATCATTTCTTCAATTTTATTTTCTCTTTTTACAGATATTTGTTCTAAATCCCTTTTATCTTTATCAGTACATATTGATAGTATTTCAAGCATTTCTGGTGTTAATGATATATCACCATCTTTTTTTAATTGCTCGATAGAAAAATCGACTGTTGATTTTTCAACTTTACCATCAGCTACAAGTTTTAAAAGCTCAATTATTTTTTGTTTTAATATTCTTAATTTTCCTGTTTCCAATTTAGCTAAGGCAATTCTGTCTTTGTGCTTTTGAACTTCGTCATTTGAATCTAAAGAAATTACATAAGTTACTTTATCTCCATCTGATATTGAGAATGCTCTTATTTTTGGATTGTTTAATATCTCTCTATTAAAGGATATGACATCTTCTTTCTTTTCCATAACTTTCACCACTTATATATTAATATTTTATAAAATTTTTGTCAATGATTTTTATGACATTTCTGATTTTTTATTCATATTAGGAAAATTTCATTTGCCAGTGCAACATTTTTTATAAATGCTCACTCGTTCATA
>CAMUDX010000040.1 GCA_947087745.1 uncultured Clostridium sp.
AGATGACATTGTATTATTATTTTTTACAATTCATCTTTTAAATATGTGAAAATTTTTAAATTACAAAATTGTTTGTAGGAGGAAACCCTTGTTATTACTACATTTTATTTTTTCGTCATAAGAGAATATGATTGTATTCATCTTCTATCTTCTCTAATACTGCGTTTCTTATTAAATCTGATAAAGAAATGTTATTTATATCAGCATATGCCTTTATTAATTTTGTATCTTCCTCATTTAATCTCACTGAAATAGTCATGGTTTTCAGCTCCCTTCTTTTTTATCGTATTACATCGTAGTACAATTGTCAATATTATTATATTAGCTTTTTCAAAATATGTATTTTATCCTATGCAATTTTATTAATATTTTTACTTTACATAAATTGACTTTTTCAAGTCTATCTGATAAAATGTCAAACAATAAATAATAAAACATAAGTAATGGAGGAAATATGCAACAAATACTAAGCCCTATGAGAAAGGCTATAGAAGAATATAAAATGATAGAAGAAGGAGATAAAATAGCAGTATGCCTATCAGGAGGTAAAGACTCAATAACACTATTAAATGGGCTAAAAGCATTACAAAGATTTTATCCAAAACACTTTGAAATAATTGCTATTAGTATTAATCCTGGCTTCGATTTTTTTAATGAAGATTTATTAAAAGAAATCTGCAATAAAATTGATGTACCACTTTTTATTGAATATAATCATGCAAAAGAAATAGTTTTTGATATTAGAAATGAAAAAAATCCATGTTCACTATGTGCAAATTTAAGAAGAGGTATAATAAATAGTATAGCAATTAGAGAAGGTTGTAATAAAATCGCTCTTGGTCATAATAAAGATGATGTATTAGAAACATTTTTACTTAATCTACTTTATACTGGTACTATTTCCACTTTTGCACCTGTTAGCTATATGGATAGAAGTGCAATCACACTAATTAGACCTCTTGTCTTAACAGATGAAAGAAGTATAAGAAGATATATAAAAAGAAATGAAATTAATGTTATGAATAAAGTCTGTCCTATGGATGGAAAATCTAAAAGAGAAGAAATAAAAAAACAAATTATTACTTGGCAAAGAGAGATTCCCACTATTAAAGCAAATTTATTTGGTTCAATTACAAGGAATATCCCTGAGTGGAAAATTAATAAAAGAGCAGAAAATTAAATATCAAATTTACTATACAAAACCAAAATAAGCTGTCATATTTTATGTACTGACAACTTATTTTATTATATTCACCTTTTATTTCTTTTAATTTTACGCATTTCTTACTAACTCTTCCATAGCAACTTTTAAATATTCCATTTCAGATATTGCACAATCTAAACATTTACCCTTAACTCCCATGTAAAGTTTAATTTTAGGCTCTGTTCCTGATGGTCTAACGCAACACCATGCATCGTTTTCTAGTTCATAATATAAAACATTTGATTTTGGAAGCCCTGTTGTGCTTTCTTCTCCTGTTACCAAATCTTTTATATAATCTATATCTATATCTTTAAATTTCAATACCTTATATTTTCCAATTTGGTTAATCTCTTTATTTCTCATATTACTCATCATTTGTTTAATCTTTAGAGCACCTTCAGCACCCTCTAAAACTATTGAAACCTGCTCTTCCTTATAATAACCATACTTTTCATATATATTGTTCATTTGGTCCCATAAAGTCATATTTTTAGATTGATAATATGCAGCTGCTTCACAAAGAGACATTACAGCTGATACCCCATCTTTATCTCTCGCATAATCTCCTATTAAGCATCCATAACTTTCCTCAAATCCAAATACATATGTCTTGTCTTTATTTTCTTCTGCTTTTTTTATAACTGCCCCAATATTTTTAAACCCTGTTAAAACTTCAATTGTCTCTAATCCGTAATAATCTGCAATTGCCTTTGCTAAATTTGAAGATACTACTGTTGTTATAAACATTCCATCCTTTGGTAACATATCTTTATCTTTCATTTGAGAAATTCTGTATTCTGCTATTAATAATGCTGACATGTTACCTGTATATGCCATATATTCGCCTGTTTTCGTGTCTTTGGAGAAAATACCTAATCTATCTGCGTCTGGGTCTGTAGCTAATACTACATCCGCATCTACTTCTTTTGCTAATTCTAATGCCATTCTAAATGCTTTTTTATCTTCTGGATTAGGATAATCTACTGTTGGGAAGTTTCCATCTGGTTTTGCTTGTTGTGGAACTATATATACATTTTCAAACCCAAGCTCTTTCAAAAGTCTTTCTACTACTGTATTTCCTGTTCCGTGTAAAGGTGTATAAACTACTTTTAATTTTTTACCTTGTTCTTTTATAATTTCAGGATTTAATACAAGTCTCTTTAAAGTGTCTATATATTTATCATCCATTTCTTTTCCTATTACATTAAATAATCCTTTTTCAATAGCCTCTGCTTTGCTAATTGTTTTTATTTCTTTAAAATCTTGTATTGCTCTTACTTTATTTATTATATCTTTATCTCTTGGAGCAATTATTTGTGAGCCATCATCCCAGTAAACCTTGTATCCGTTATATTTTGGTGGATTATGACTTGCTGTTATCATAATTCCTGCTGTACATTTTAATTGTCTTATTGCATATGATAACTCTGGAACTGGTCTTAAGCTTTCAAATAAATATGTTTTTATTCCATTTGCATTTAATATTAATGCTGTTTGCATACTGAATTCATCTGACATTATTCTTGAATCATAACTAATTGCTACTCCTTTATCTTGTGTCCCTTGCTCTATTATATAATTTGCTAATCCCTGTGTTGCCTTCCCTACTGTATATTTGTTCATTCTATTTGTTCCGCTACCTATTACTCCTCTTAGGCCTGCTGTTCCAAATTCTAATTCTTTATAAAATCTATCTTCTATTTCTTTTTCATCATCTTTTATTGATAATAGTTCTTTTTTTGTTTCTTCATCAAATTCTTCACTTTCACACCATCTTTTATATTCTTCTTTGTAATCCATAAAATCTCTTCCTTTCTTCTTTATTTAAAAAAGCTAAAACTCTTTTTGCAAATTGTTTTAGCCTCTTTTACTGAATTAAATTTATTTTGTATTATAAAAATTTTTGTACAACTCTCTTGCTGTTTCTGGACTGTCTACACCATTCATATTTTTTACAGGTGCAAACTCTTCTTCTCTTTTTCCTCTTAATACTATCATATTATCTAATTCCCCAAATGCATCAAATAGAAATGCTTCGAATTTATATGCGTTCGGACTTGTAGGCTCCACTAAATTTCCATCTTTATCTATATATGTCGCCTTTTTAAATGCACTGTGATATGGTAATGGTGTTCTTCCCATTCTTTCAATTGAATCTAGAGCAAATAAGTTGCATAATATATGTGATTCCCCAAATTTTAATTCTCCATTTTCATCTACTTCTTCTGCCATTTCTTTTGATATCTCAGAATATTCTATTACATATGGTTTTCCATCTTTTTTGCAAAATACTCCTACCTTCTCTTGTGGATTTGCCTTTACAATTGATTTTCCAACAGCAGTTACATTCTTATTTATTCCTATTCCTAAGAATACTGGGTCTACCATCTTTGCTAAGCAGTTATCTACTCCTCCTACAAATACCCATTTTATTCCCATTCTTCTCATTTCATCTGTCATTTTACTTTTTACTAATGATTCGAAGATTCCTCCATGTCCGTCTGCTGCTTCTTTTACTAATCCATCTTCTCCTATTAAAATTTTTCCTTCTGTATCTACCATTGGTAATTGTCCTTGTGTAAAGAAATATATTGTTTTATTCTTTTCAAACCCAAAAAATTTATTTTTTTCGAAAAATTCTACTGTCTCTTTATTATTTTCCTCACTTGTCATTATAAACCATGGAATTGAAACATTATATTTCTTTTCAGATTCCTTTATACTATCACTTAATAGTTCGAATAATGACTTGTGTGATTCTAATCCTATATCATATGTTCCTTTTGGTCCACTATGTCCTAATCTTGTTCCTTGCCCTCCTGCCATTGTAACTACTGCAAGTTGTCCTTCTCTTATTGCTTTTTCTCCTATTGATTCTAGCTCTTTATATTCTTCATTTAATTTGTATTTGTCATAATACTCTATTGGCTCTATTTTTGAATTTCCTAAATCTATCTCCTTTTTTGTATTTTCATATAGACAATTAATTAGGTTAAAGTCAATTTTGTTTAATTGTTCTAATAGTTTCTTTTGTTTTGTTTCATCTAAATTAATATATCCATTTAATAAGTGTTCTTGTCCATATTTTTTTAATTTCCATGTAATTTCATTTAGTATGTCGTTCATAAAGATCTTCCTTTCTAGTTTTGTTTATCCATAATTTTATATACTATATATCATTTTACTATTTTTTTCAATAGTTTTTTTCTTATTCTTTAAAATATCCCTTATTAATACATCTAAATAAACTGAAAAAAGCAGGTTTACTCCTGCTTTAAAAATTCTATAATTATGTAATTTATTATATTATATATATTCTCATACTTTAAAATCTTTAATTATTCTATATATTCTTTAAACTATTTATTACCTTTTCATGTTCTTTAACTATTTCTTCTATTTTGTCCTTTACTTCTTCAAATTTGAAGCAGTTTATTATTTCTATATTTTTATCATTTAATTTTAATTCTTCATTTTTTTCTTCTATAAACCTTTCTGTTCCATTTACAATTACTACGGAATTATCATTTATTTCATCCATATTTCTATTTTCCCAGTTTATATTTAATATCTCTTCTTTATTTTTTATATTAATCTTTGACAATAGCACCTTCATACTTTCTTTTAAGCTATTTTCTGTTACTATTTTAATTTTCTTGTTTTCTCTTATTTTGTCTGATATATATGGTAATATAATCATTTCTAAATGAAAATCACTAGCATAAAAACTGCACACTTTCTTTATATTTTTATCATTTGTAACTACCATATTTTCCTCCTAAATTTTCTTTTATAAATTTAAGCATTATTTCATCAAGTTCGTGATTCCCTATGTTTTGCTTACTGGTAAATTTTACCATTTTATATTGTCTATGTCAATAATTTTTTCAATAAATTTATACTGTTTTTTCGACATTGTATATTTTTTTTAGTTTTGGTTAATAATTAACTATAAAGAAGATTTTTACAAAAAAGTTTGATTTTATAAAAGGAGGTTTCTTATGAGAAATTTATTAAATTTTATGAAAAATTCCAAAGTAAAAGCTACCATTATTTTAATATTTTTACTTATGATTTATACATTTATATGTGCGTTAAACTATGTACATGCTGTATCATTTAACATATCTAATAGCGTCTTTAGACTTCATGTTATTGCAAATAGTGATAGTCAAGAAGATCAGAATTTAAAATACTTAGTTCGTGATAGTTTACTTGAATATATGAATGAAATTTCTGTTGGTATTTCAACAAAGGAAGAAGCAATTTCTCTTGTTAATAGTAACTTGGATAAATTTAAAGAAATAGCTTTAAATACAATTAGAGAAAATGGTTTTGATTATGATGTAAATATAAAAGTAGGTAATTTTTATTTTCCTACAAAATATTACGGAGATATATCCTTCCCAGCTGGTATGTATGATGCTCTTAAAGTAGAAATTGGTAATGCAAATGGTCAAAATTGGTGGTGTGTAATGTTCCCTTCTCTATGTTTTATAGATGTAACATCAGGTGTTGTGGAAGATGAATCAAAAGAGCTATTAGAAGATAATATGACTACAGAATCATATGTAATAGTATCTGATAAAAATTCTACAGAAGTTAAATTTAAATTTAAGCTTTTAGAGTTCTTTAGTACTAATAGCCTATTTGCTAATAAAAAGTAATGACACATAATTACTGAACTGTAACTACACATTTACTAAATTACAAAAAATAGTTGTAAAATATAAAATTTTATGTTATATTCTTTTATGTTAGAGTGTATTTTACACTCTATTATTATGCAAATTGGGGGTATACAATTGGAAAAGCTATTAGTAAAAGGTGGAACACCACTAAAAGGAGAAATAACAATTAATGGTGCAAAAAATGCTGCTGTTGCTATTTTACCTGCTACATTATTAATAAATGGTACATGCATTATAGAAAATGTTCCTAATATAAGTGATGTTAAAATTTCTTGCGAGATTCTAACTAACTTAGGTGCAAAAATAGAATGGATAAGTGAAAATACTTTAAAAATAGATACAAGTGATATCAATACAACAATTGCTCCATTAGATTTAACTAGCAAGTTCAGAGCTTCATATTATTTAATTGGAAGTATGCTAGGCAGAAAGAGAGCAATTCAAGTTGGGATGCCTGGTGGATGTAAATTAGGTGCTAGGCCAATAGATCAACATATAAAAGGTTTTGAATTATTAGGGGCTAGTGTTGATGTTTCTCAAGGAAAAATCACTGCAAGTTCTGATAAATTAGTAGGTAATTCAATATATATGGATATTGTTTCAGTAGGTGCAACTATTAATGTCATGTTGGCTTCTGTTCTAGCAGAAGGAACAACAATAATAGATAATGCTGCTAAAGAACCTCATATAGTAGATGTTGCTAACTTTCTAAACACAATGGGTGCTGATATTAGAGGTGCTGGCACAGATATGATAAAAATCAATGGTGTAAAAGAATTAAAAACTAATGGTACATATTCAATTGTACCTGACCAAATAGAAGCTGGAACTTTTATGTTAGCAGCAATTGCCTCAAAAGGTGATATTATTATCAAAAATTGTATAACAAAACACTTAGAATCAATAACAGCAAAAATTGTTGAAATAGGTGGAACTGTTGAAGATTACGGTGATAGTTTAAGAGTATATTGTAAAAATAGGCCTTCAAAGGCAAATATAAAAACTCTTCCATATCCTGGATTTCCTACAGACTTACAACCTCAAATGGGAGTAGTACTATCTATTGCTCAAGGTAATAGTACAATAAATGAAAGTATATGGGAATCTCGTTTTCAATATACTGAAGAATTAAATAAAATGGGAGCAAAGATTACAGCACAAGGAAAAACAGCATTTTTTGAGGGTGTAGAAAATCTATCTGGTGCACCTGTTTACTCATCTGACTTAAGAGCTGGGGCTGCATTAATAATAGCAGGTGTTATTGCCAATGGTACAACTGAAATATATAATCTTGATCATATTGATAGAGGATATGAAAAAATAGAAGATAAATTTAGAAGCCTTGGTGCAAATATAGAAAGAGTTGTAGAATAAAATGTTAAATTTTTGTAGTTTATATAGTGGTAGTAGTGGAAATAGTTTATTTGTACAATCTGAAAATACAAAAATATTAGTAGATTGTGGTGTTAGTTGTAAAAAAGTAGAAGAAGCTTTAAAAACTATAGAAGTCGATAGTTCTTCTATTGATGCAATTTTAATTACACATGAACATATTGATCATGTAAAAGGCTTATCTGTATTTGCTTCTAAATATAATGTTCCTGTGTTTGCGAGCACTAATACCTTTGATTATATGAAAAAGGCTACTGCCAAAATTAATGAAGATAATCTTAAAACTTTTAAAATAAATGATAAAATCACAGTTGGAGATTTAGAAATATCTCCTTTTGCAATACCTCATGATGCTGTAAACCCATGTGGATTTAATATTTCAAATAATAATAATAAAATTAGCATCGCAACTGATATTGGGCATATGACAAATTCGATTCTTAAACAACTTGAAGGAAGTTCTTTTGTACTATTAGAATCTAATTATGATACTAGTGTGCTTAAATGTTGTTCATATCCATTTTCTTTGAAAAGTAGAATATCAGGACCTACTGGTCATTTATCTAATGAGATTGCAAGTAAAACACTTTCTTATTTATTTAAAAATGGTCTTAAATCAGCCATACTTGGTCACTTAAGTAAAGAAAGTAATTTTCCAGAACTTGCATACCAAACTGCTTTAAATGAATTAATCTCTAATGATATAGATGTTAATTCCATTTCTCTTAGTATTGCTCATAGAGATTATCCTGGAAAATTGGTAAGTTTAGAAGAAAATTTATTGTATAAGTAATTTTTTATATAATAATTGTTATAGTTCTGTTTTAAATTGTATAGTCCTGTTTAACCGCGATACAGCTCAAAAAAATTTGATACGCCCCTACAGGTGCCACCAAACTTTTTTGAGTGTATCGCTGACACGGACTTTTGATATCATTACTGAACTATAACAATAAAATTAGTTGTAAGGAAAATAAATATTTAATATGATTTGGTTTGGGGGACAAAATTAATTATATAAAATATGGGACTTTTATTATATTTACTTTCCTTACAAAATTAATAACTATTGTTTTGGATTTTTTTTATTCTTATAGATAATATTTTAATAATTATTAATCTTATTAAAATATAAATCGAAATAAATAAAATTAGTTTTTGAATCATAAAACCTCTTTGAATTTGTAATTTAATTGATTTTAATCTAAATATTTAATCTTGATTTAACTGTCACTATTTTAACTTGCCTTTTGACATTTGTCAACAAAAACTATACGACATAATTCGACATATATATCTTAAACTGTAGCTATATACATTATTACATACATATTTGGCAAACTATTATAGATGTAGTTATTCCAACTAAATCAGCTATTAATGCTGCTGGTAAAACATATTTTGTATCTTTAATACCTACACTACTAGTATAAACAGCAATTGTGTATAGTGTAGTTTCTGTTGAACCCATTATTACTGATGCTATTATTCCTATATTATTATCAACCCCAAAACTTTTCATTATGTCTGTTGCAATAGCAATTGATGCACTTCCTGAAATAGGTCTTAATATTGCTAATGGTAGTATTTCACTTGGTATTTGAAGTTTAATTAAAATTGGATTTATAATATTAATAATAAATTCTAATACTCCTGAATTTCTTAGTAATCCTATTGCTAGAAATAATCCTACAAGTGTCGGAAATATTTTTATTACTATATTTATTCCTTCTTTTGCTCCTTTTAAAAATATATCAAACATTTTCTTCTTTTCTATAGTTCCATACAATATTATTATAAAAATAACCATTGGTATTGCAATACTTGATATATAATTTATCATAATTTCTTCTTCTCCTCTATCTTTGAAAAAATTTTAATTGCTGATATTCCAGCTACTGCTGCACTTATTGTAGCTATCCACACTGGAACTATTATTTTTGTTGGGTCTGTTGAATTTAATGATGCTCTTATTGATATTACTGTTGTAGGAATAATCTGTAATGATGCAGTGTTTAAAACTATAAACATTGCCATTGTATCTGTAAGTGCCTTTTTATTATTATTCTTCTGTTGTAATGTTTGCATAGCTTTTAGTCCTAATGGTGTAGCTGCATTTCCTAATCCTAATAAATTTGCTACTATATTCATACACATTTCTTTATACTCTTTACTATCCTTTTCTACTTTTGGAAACAACCTTTTTAGGATAGGTCTAAGTAATTTCAAAATTTTATCTATAATACTTGTATTTGCAGCTACTTCCATTATCCCACTCCATAAGCACATTGTTCCTAACATTGTGATTGTTAGCTCAACAGCAGTTGATGCACTCTCAAATATTGAACTATTAATTTTATCTATATTCCCTGTAACCATAGCAAATGCTATAGATACGATTATGAATATTGGCCATATACTATTTAACATTTTACCCCCCTATAATATATTACTATATTATTTGCACATATATTATTAATTTTATTGACCATCGCTACAAATTATGATATATTATATTCGAATTTATTTGAATTATTTTTACCTATTAAGGAGGATGTTATGAAATCAACAGGAATTGTAAGGAATGTAGATGAACTTGGTAGAATTGTTATACCAAAAGAAATTAGAAAAAAATTTAATATTGAAATCAAAGACCCTATCGAAATATATGTAGATGGTTCTTCAATTGTATTAAAAAAATATTTACCAAATTGTATTTTTTGTGGAGGCTCAAAAGAATTAATTTCTTATAAAGATAAATTAGTATGTTCTAACTGTTCTAAAGGAATATCTGAGTCTATCACCCAACCAATATAAAATAATATAGTAAATAACCGAGCTAAGAATTACTAACGTATTTCTTATCTATATGCATTAAAAATGCTATGGATAAGAAATGTATGCTAGTAGCAACTGCTATAAATTCTAACTTTCGCCATAATTATGTTCTATAGAAATAAAAACATCAGATTTTAATTGATGTTTTTATTTTTATCTAAAAAATATTGATAAATCTCATTTTTATTAACATTTCTATCTTTTGCTATCTTTTTTATTATATCATTTTTCGTTAATTCCTGTTTTTTATAAAAATTATAATGTTGTTCTAATGTTAATTCTAATAATTTATTTTCTTTGTTTTCATAATTTCTGTCTATAATTATAACAAATTCCCCTTTTAAGTTATCAGATTTTTCTATCAGCTCATCTATTGTGCCTCTTATAAATTCCTCATGAATTTTAGTGATCTCTTTTGCTAAAACAACTTGTCTACTTCCTATTATCTCTTTTAAATCTCCTAATGTATTTTTCATTTTATGGGGTGCTTCATATATTATAATTGTTTTACTTGATTGTTTTATTTCTTCTAATTTGTCTCTTCTTAATTTTTTATTTAATGGCAAAAAACCTAAAAAGTTAAATTCATTTGTATTTATTCCTGAACAGATTAATGCATTTATCATTGCACATGCTCCTGGAATAGGTATTACTTCTATATTCTCTTTTATTGCTAATTTAATTACGTCTTCTCCTGGGTCTGATATTCCTGGAGTTCCTGCGTCTGATACTAGTGCAATATTTTCTCCATTTTTTAATTTTTCAATGATTATTTTTGATTTTATTTCTTCATTATGCCTATGATAACTTATTAAATGTTTTGTTATATCATAGTGATTTAAAAGTTTCAATGTGTGCCTTGTATCTTCTGCTGCAATAATATCTACTTCTTTTAATATTCTTAATGCCCTTAATGTTATATCTTCTAAATTTCCAATTGGTGTTGCTACTATATATAATTTTCCAATTTCTTTGTTCATTTTTCTATTAATATTAGTTTATACTAATATTTTTTCTCCTTTCATTTTTTACTTATTATAGACTATTGAGTATATATTGTATATTTAATTTCTCACTATTTTTTGTAATCTTTCATATTATATAATAATTTTACACAATTTGCAAAATATTAACTATTAATATATATTTTTTGAAAGAATGGTGATTATATGAACAATTTATTTAGGTCTACAACTCCACCTGTTTCTAATTCTTCTCGTTCTATTAATAAAAATCAAAAAAAGAAATTGGATTTTAAAACAATGAAATGTAATACAATTTCTTCTTTGAATGATGTTGAATATTTTCTAAATAATTTTAGTAAAATATCACGATATATGAAGTTATTCAAATTTTTTAAATAACTTCATATTTTATATATAAACTTTTATAATTCCTTTATGCTATATAGCAGTATATTCATCTGGGAATTTTTCATTTTCTTCCCCATCTACTAAAAATCTTATACTATTTACTTCAGTTAACTCACATAGAGTTTTTGCAATACTATTTATTATGTTATTTTTTAATATATCGTCTTCATTATAGTTTAAAATCTCACTAGATACATTTATAGTAACACATCCTGCTTCTATACTTGCATCATATACTGTCACGCCTTCAGGGATTACAGTTTGTAATCTCTCATTTTCTGTTTTTTGCATTAATAAATCTACAAGTGACTTATATGGATTTGTAACTAGAGTTTTTGCATCTATTGCTTTTGCTTCTGCCATTAGTTCTCCTGTATCAGTATTTAGAAAGTATAAATTTACAATTGTCTCTCTATATTGAGATTCACTTATTTCTTCTTGTGGTGTGTAATCCTGAATTTCGCCATCTGATATTTCTTCTGTTTTGTTATTTAAATTTATAACAACTAAATACCCACCTAAAGCTATTATTAAAATTAATATAAATAGTATTATCCCTGTTTTCTTTTTCTTCATAACTCATTCCTCCTAGAATAATACTATTTATATCCTGTCCTGTTTAGAACTAAATTTAACAAAATTAAATCTAAAACATATAATATAATAGGTGGTCTTATGAAATTAGGTCTAGCATTGTCTGGCGGTGGTATAAAAGGTGCTGCACATATAGGTGTTTTAAAAGCACTAGAAGAAAAAAATATAAAAATTGAATACATATCAGGTACTTCATCAGGTAGTATAGTTGCTTCACTATATGTTTGTGGATATCATCCAGATGAAATATATGAATTATTTAAAAAATATTGTAAAGAAATAAATTACATAGAATTTGGTAGTATATTTAAAATTATAAAAGATTTAATTATAAAAAGAAAATTAGAAATAGAAGGTTTAAACTCTGGAAAAAAATTAGAAAAAATAATAAAAAAAGCATGTAATGCAAAAAATATTAATAATATAAATGAAATAAAATTTAATTTAGTTATTCCTGCAGTTGATTTGAATAATGGAAATGTTCTTTATTTTTGTAGTAAAAATGTAAATAAGCAGAAAAACAATAGATATATTTCTGATGAGGATAAATTTATTTATAATGCTGAAATTTCTAAAGCAGTTCGTGCAAGTTGTAGTTACCCAGGTGTATTTGTTCCTGAAAAATTTGGCACAACAAAATTAATAGATGGCGGAATAAGAGAAAATACTCCTTGGAAAAAAATAAAGGACTTTGGAGCAGACAAAGTAATAAGTGTATTTTTTGAAAATTATAATAAAATAGAAAAAAAAGATAAAAATATAATAGAAATAATAATGTCCTCTATAGAAATAATGGGACATGAATTAGAAAATTATGAACTTGACGGTGCAGATTTTTTAATAAAAATTAAAACTCCAAAAATATCTTTATTAGACACTAGCAAAATTGAATTTTTATATAACTTAGGATATGAAGAAACAAAAAGGCAACTTGAAAAAATAAATTTAAAAAGTTTCTAAAAATTTATTTTAGAAACTTTTTAAATCTATTTTTATTATATTAA
>CAMUDX010000041.1 GCA_947087745.1 uncultured Clostridium sp.
TTTGAATATCGTACTATTATTTTATGTGATATGTGGAGTATCACGATTTTGACATTGTGGAGATGTCAGTACCTAATTGTGGAGATTAGACATTGTATTTTGTGGATGTATTTGGTATAATTTTACTTAAACTATATAATTAAGGAGATGCATATGCTTTTCAAAAAGACATTACAAATTGTTTTGGTGTTCTTATCAAGTGTATTATTATGTTCATGTTCTTCTAAAAATAATTTAAATGATGACTTTATCAGTTTTTATGAACAACAATTAGACCAAAAAATTTACAAAACATCTAAGGATCAAAATTTTATAATTGGCAATTTAGACAAGGAAAAAGTTTATGAACATCCAAAAGTTGTTTTAATGGTATCTCTTGGAAATGAGACTAAGAATCAGGACGAGGTATATAAATGGTTACAGTTATCAATAGATGAGCGAAAAGCTGATTTAAGGGAATGTGCAGAGTTAGTGATTGAATATGCTGAAAATAATAACTGGGAAAATGATTATTATCTATATGTTGACTTGGCTAATGTTTATGGCGGTTGCAATATAACGTATGATTATGAAAAAGATGAAATTTGGATACCAAGTTGCGAAAATACTTTTATTGAAATGTATGAAAAATTTAATACATTTTACAAAAAGGATTTAGAAGAAACACAAGAAGGAATTGACTTCCTTGTAGATAAAAATTTAGCATACATCAAACATAATCAAGTGGAATATGAAAATATTTTTAGTTATACAGTATACATAGATAACGAAGGAAATTTTAAAAGTTATGGTGAAGATGATTCAATAAAATATTAAACAATCATATAAATCACATTCTTTCTTTATAAAATATAAGTTTATAGTTATTGTATGTAAGACTTTTACACACAAAAAATGACTCTACAGTTTTGTTATTGTAGAGTCATTTTGTCTGCATAAAAACATTACTATAGTCTTAGAACTATTATACAGAATTAGTTTTATTTAATTCATTAAGTAGATAATTTTTAATATCTGTAATATGTTGTCTAAATGAATTTGGGTTTGCACTTTCCCATGATAATATGCGCTTTAATTTTGTTTCTAAGATAGAAATTAATTTAGGATTTTTTAAAATATAATGACATTTGTCCGACCCCAAATGTTCTTCTAATATGTATTTATTAGTAATAGGAACGGCATCTGAAATAAAAAATATAGATTTGTTTGTTGTCCTACCAATATGATAATAGCAACTACGTATATCTTTATAATTCATATACATATTTATTCTTTTTAGTGCTTCATCATCTCTGTGATTTACTTTTCCTACGGGAATAGCCCAGTAAAGATCTGGATTTTCTGTAGATTGCAATAAACAAACTATAGGACGCTTTTTTCTATCATTCCATTCACCACCTAATGAACATACTAAATCTTTATATTCATCAGTCATATAGTACATACCATTTTGTATCATAATTATCTCCTAGTAAAAAGACCTTTGTATAAACAAAGGTCTTAACAATGTTTCTTTGTCGTACATTGTGAAACGTATTTGCATAGGCAATGTTTCTTCGTCATACATTGCGAAATGTGATTGAATAAACAATGTTTGGATATCGTACATTGTGAAACGTATTTGTTAGAAATCCTTTAGATTTCTTGTTCATAGTATACGCTAATTTAAACGAATAGTCAACGAACAAAATGTAAAATTTTTATGAACAAAAGAGAAACTTGTACTTATTAAAGAGATAATACCATAAATATAGGTTATTCGTCAATTTCCTTTTTCTTCCTACCTCTATGATTTTCCTGAGAGTACTTCATAAATTTCTCAAGAGCTGTATCGCTATAAATTATAATACTTCCTTCTTTTTTGTCAAACTCGCCTTCCTCAAAACTCAATGTATTATTCTGTGTCAGCCTATGAATATGTTGAGGGGAAATACCAGTCCTTTGAGCAATTCCTTTTACAGTATAGCATTTTCTTGTATCTGTCATAATTTAATTCCTCCGTTAATCTATGTGAATTTATTTTTCGTTACATTTATATATTCTCTATTTATATTGAACACATTTCAAAAATGTGAGAGTTTTCGATTTTATGTTTAAAAAATTTATTTGTTAAAAGTGAAACATAACCCAATGAAATGGGGTTTTCATTGACAGTAGCCTCACTGCTAAGATACTTCTCCATAGCCTGTTCACGAGAGTTTGATTCTTCTAAACACTGATTCCAGAAAGCTATTTCATCTCTTGTATTTATAGAATTTTTCTTTGCAAAATCATCCAAAGACTGACGTTCAGCATCTAACAGTCCATAATTTTTAGAACTGTTTTCAATAAATTTACGGGCGGCATCAGTTGTTATTTGTTCGTAATTATTTTTGAGTTCCTCTGTATCCCCCAATAAGGGTTTAATATCAATAGTAACACCAATATTTTTCAGATATTCTTGAAGTTCAGAAGCAAAATCAACTACGTTAATGTCGCCTGATTCAAATTCTAACAGTCTTGCAAATCTCTTATTTACTTCACCTTGATATTCATCAGGAATGCTCATTAAAGGAATAATGATATTTTCTTTAATATATTGCTCATATTCAGCACCACCAATGAGTTTCATACCTGTATTTTCTTTAATATCATTCCAGTCGAGAGTAGGTATCAGCGAATCAATCAGTTTCTTTTGCTGTTCACCAAGAAAATCATATTCATATGTGCTTTTAGCCCATGCGACTAAGTTTGGTGTCATTTTTGCATATGAATCCTTAATTGCATTCTCACGTTCCTGAATATCTTTGGTAATTCCATTAATATAAGCAGCAGACTCATTTTTTCTTGTGTAATCTAATTGCTTATAAAAGTTTGCTATTGCTTTTTGTACCAGTGGGATATCACTTGAAGAGAACATCATGGAATCAAATAATTCATCTTCAGTTATTTTTGCACCAGAGTTTCTGATTGCATTTTTAAACTGTTCCATTTCGTTAAAATCAAGGTCGAGTCCACTTCCTGTACCAAAATCTATTGAGCTGATATCATCATTTGCTGTTTTGATTATACCATCTAAATCCCTAAAGATTGTAGAAAATGTGTTTAATTCAGCTTGCAGATTTGCTATATCAGAATTTGCCTTGTCTACTTCGTAATATATTCCCTTTGCAACACTGTCCATGTTTTCAACAAGTGACTGCTGTGCTAAAGCTTGTTCTGCTTCGAGCACCTTGTTTAATTTTTCACTTGTTTCTTCTGCATTGTCTCCAATATAAAGTAGTGCATCACCTTGATCTGTATATCCAGTTACCAGCTCAGGAGAAATCTCTGCAAGTTTGTTGGAGATAGAAAGGTATTCTGCATAATCTCCCTCTGACAGTTTGATGTTTTTGGAGAATTTATCTACACCTTCGGATAATTCTAAAAATCTATCTTTGTTTTCCTCGATAGTGGCAGAAACATCTTTCAGCTGATTTTGCGCATCATCGATCGCCTGTTGTGCCTTTTCCATAGCTTCAATTGCATATTTGCTACGGTTTATCCAATTATCGAGTGCTGTTGTGGCGAGTTGGATACCTTTAGCTATAGCGGTAAATAAAATCATATTACCTGCTACTGAAAGTGCCTTGAAAGCTTTTGATTGAAGTCTCGCGGCTAGGGTAGAAGAGTGCTGTGCGGCAACTAACGCATCCATAGATACAGTCGCACCGTTTGTTGTACCAATTAATTGAGCAGTTGACCTATTTGTTCCCTCCATAGCAGTTTTCATTATCTGTTGTTTTTCTGCTAAGGTAGCACCGCTTGCAGTTGCTTGCATAATTGCAGTGTTATATTTACGGATAGCATCTGTATTAATTGTTGAAGTATTAAAAAACGTATTTATTGTGCCATTTAATTTTATAGAAGAAAACGTATTTTTTAAATCACTTAACGATTTACCCAATAAACCAATAGATTTAATTGCTCCTGTAGATTCATTTGTTATTGTTCTGAATATCATACTACTAAATTTGTGTATTGTGGATATACACGATTTGTACATTGTGGAGATGTACTTGATTTATACTTTGTGGAGAAGTATAATTATAAATAAAAAGGAGTTTTAATCTATGATTTACGAGAGAGTATGCTATATGTGCCCTAAATGTAATCAAATGCATTTTTTCGATAAAACAGAGGAATTTTCAATAATGTGCACTGAATGCAATGTAGAGATGGTATGTATTGAAAGTAAATTTGTATCATCTGAGCAAGAGGAAAAAGAGAATGCAAAATGGGAAAGAGCATTAGCGAACCCCGCTCCATTAGTAAATTGCCCATATTGTAATTCGGCAAATGTTACTAAGATATCGACAGCTTCCAAGGTGGTAGATACGGCAGTTTGGGGTATACTTGGTACTAAGAGATTTAAACAGTGGCATTGTAATAGTTGCAGTTCGGATTTTTAATTATCACTTCCTTTCACAAATTTTATGTGTGTAATTTTGTACACAAATAAGGAGCTGAAAATTAAATCAGCTTCTTATTTTTTATGTATTAAATTTTATAAAGTTATAGGTGTCCAATCATTATTTGATTCACATAAATCAATAATTGTATCATTTAAGTTTTTATAAATATTTAATACAATAGTAGAAAAGTATTCTAAAAGTTCATACCAATTATATGTAGATGAAATTATTTCATGTTTATAACTAAAGTGAGCAATTCGGCATCTTAGTTTATATATATAAGATGATGTAATAGAATAATAATCAATATTCTCATTGCCATTTTTATCTTTTTTAGGTTCGTCTATGTATTTACAACTTAACAAAAAATTATAAAACTGTATTACATCATTTTCGTTTATAATATGAAAAAGAGACAATAATGTTTCATTTTCTCGCTTTATAATTTCTCTTTCTACAACCAAATCAATAATTTTATCGAAAAGTTTTGGCTTTATCTTGTATTTTTTTATTATATTTTGTGCTATCTGAATATAAAATAAAAATTCAACACAACGATATAATTCTAAAAAACAATACTCGTATGAAACGCTATCTAAGCAACGGATTATACAATCACTAATATTTCTACTAGATTTAAGCAATAATAATTCACTAAAATTATTTGTTGTATTAGTTGATAGATCAAGACTAATGAAATTGCTATTTTTAACCAAAAACAAAGCTGTTATTCTAGTAATGTCTTGTGTATAGCATAACTCTATGTTTTTTGAAGTGTCTTTTATTAATACAAATGGTTTGTAAAATTTAGCAATACACTTATAGTCAAATTCATTATTATCAGAAGCAAAAACTTCATTTAATATCTGAAATTCTTTTTCAGGATATGGAATTAAAAATGATAAACTCAAAGCAATTATACCAAATCCTTCTACGAAAGGTTCACCATCAACAAAATTACCATAGTTCCCATAATCAAAGTCGTATGGGTATAATAAATAATACTCATTTCTATATGAAAAAAGTAAACATTTAATTTTCGATGAAATTATAATTATCTTATATTTTGACCTTTGCAAAATATCGGATACTTCATCAGCATAGTTAGCGTTAGGTCTAAGTTTGTATATTTTATTAGGTATAGCACTTAAAGATACTTCATTAACTATGTCAGTTTTAAGGTTCTTGAAAACTTTCTCTACTATACTAATCATATTTTGGCTCATGTTATTCCCTCCAAAATGAAGAAAGAGAAGTCAATTCTTCTAAATCTTCATATTGAAAGATATCAATAAATAAATTTTTAAAAAACTTTCTTTGATTTTCACCAATGTTTCCTCTTTTTGAGATAGAAGAAATTGCTAAATTTAAAGTATCAAAATCCATAAAACTTCCATCATCGGTAGGTAGTTTTTGTATTATATAATTTATATAAGTTTTTATTTTATTAAATTTTGCTTCTTTTGTATCTTCTGTCCTATTTGCTGAAACGGCACCTAAAGTGTATTCTGCACACGCTACAATGAATCCTATTATTACGGGAATATTAGTAAAAAAATCTTTTCCTGATTTTATAGTTTGATCTTCCTTTTCTGATTCAGTTGAAGAATTTGCCTCAATCTTATAATCGCCCAACGCTATGTCAAATTGAGCAAACAGGATAAAAATTTTAATAAACCAATCAAAATTTTGTTTTTTCTCAACGGATTCTAACATATCAAAACGTTGAAATTCTTCTGCTATTTCGTTAGATAGGTCTACTTTAACGTTTCTGGTATTAAATGATAAATACATTTCAATTAAAGTAGATTTATTTAAAATTCCCGATTGTCTTCTGCGCTTTTTATCATCAATAGAATTAATTTTTATTTTTTCAGCAAGTTCAGGTTCCTTTTCTTTTACAGAATCCATTACTGATTTTGATAAATGAGAAAATATTACTTCTAATTGTCTTCTAGCGTTCCAAGGAACCTGACCAGTATTTAAAACAAGCATACGGTATAATAATTTAATCATTTCAGTAGTAACATAAAATTCTACTCTAATTCGACAATCTTCGCGTCCTTCATAATTTTCAAAATATATGTTTGTTCTTTGTATTCCGTCAATAATAGATACACAACTTTTATCAATGCTTAATATAAAATCTATTATTTCTTGATTTTCACCTTTTCTATCAAACTTTTTAAATATATTAAATATAGACTCCTCTACAAGAAGTCCAATAACTACTTGTGGGAATACGGCACCATTTTTAAAATCGTTTGACATTCTTGTACGAATTTTGCTTGCTACAGCAGATCTGCCAATAACATCGCGTTGCCCTACAATATTTCCTCTATTATTAAAGGCATCTTCTACAAATTCCTTATACTCTCTTAATGTCATGGTTGCTAATACTAAATAGCATTCACTTCTTTCATCATACTCTACATTATAAATATCCATTACCCCATCTCCTTGAACCAATATTTACCATTATTATAACATGGTTCTACAAATATTGCATTCATTATTTTGCTCATATTATATGAATTATTTAGATTATACCTTATATTATATGAGAAATCAATAGTAAATTTCATTTTATATGGACAATCTCACAATTTTTATGTATTATAATAGTATTAGCAAAAGAGGTGAAAATATGAGTTTTGGAGAAAGATTAAAAGTAGTAAGAAAAGAAATTAAATACTCACAAGAAAAATTAGGTAAATTAATTGGATATGGTGATTCTACTATAACGGGATATGAAAACGGTACTAACAAACCCAATTTAGATATATTTATTAAATTATGCAAGATATTCAATAGAGATCCAAATTACTTTTTACAAGATGACATTGAAGGTATAACACCCAAATTAAATCCCGAAGACCAGTACATCATTGACCGTTACAAATCCCTTACTCCTCATGACAGGGAGATAGTAGATCATATATTTAAAATGAAGTCGGAGGAGCCAACAACAATTTATCGCTTCCCTGTATTCAGACAAGAAGCAGCGGCAGGGGTAGGACGGCTTGATGTATCTGATGGGTACTCAATGGAAAACTTCACAATTAATAATCTCCCTAACGAAGCTGCTTTTATTATGGAAATAGCAGGAGAGAGTATGTATGATGAAAAAACAGATTATTTAATTCATACTGGTTCAAAAGTTTTGATTGATCCCAAAGTTTCCAAATATAACCTTGATGAAAGGATTGTAATTGCAAATTTCAAAGGAAAAACAATATGCAAGCGATATATCGTAAAAGATACTTACATTCTGTTTCAGTCCGATAATGATGCTTTTGAAAAGGAAAACAGGAAGTCAATTGATGATCCAAATCATAAGGTGGTCGGCGTTGTACTTGGGGTCATTGAGAATGAAAAGTTTGTTCCTGTAAAGTAATAATTCATGCTTGATTTTATTATATATTAAGACTATTGCAGGTTTTGTTTTTGCATAAAAAGTTTAGGAGATGAAAACATGTTTTTTTGGTTTACACTTATAATGGTTATTTTTTTAGCAATTCTTTACTTTTATCTTAAGCATATTAGTGATGATTATTGTGAAAAGAAAGAATATCGTGAGTATCAAGAGGAATGTAAACGAAACAGAAATATCCAATATAATAGAATCAAAAATGATTTTTTAGAAATAAAAGAACACAAACGTTTTCAGAGAGTAATGGATGATTTAAGTAAAACTATTGAATATTATAAAGACGATATTCAATATGTCGAATTTCCGTATTCTAATACAATATACATTCGCTTAACAGATCTTGATAAATGGGCAATCAATCCAATTCAAATTATTGAATTTAATGTGAAATATTATGGATTAAAATATGATTATGAAGCATTTATATACTGGATATTATTAAAATATTCATTTTTAACATATCATGTTGATAAAAAAGGATATATATATGAAACCAGGGACTTAAAGGAAGCCGTATCAGAATTTATACCCGAATATGACAAATGTGATGCTGCCACAATAATTTACAGAATTGGAGCTGAAGAAAAATATTGGAAATAGTGGAAGAATGCAATACAAAAGGACTGCTATGTCTGATATAAACACAACAGCCCTTTTGCTTCTTACATTCCCTAGCCAAGATGCGCCAAGATCATACACTTAAGATGTTCTTATTGCATCTGCCTCCTTTGCAATTACAAATTAAAAGATAACATACTAGAACTTTTAATCTAGTCTTAACTAATAACATACTGTTACAGTTCTCGCCTACGAGATATCTTTTCATATTCATTATATGCAATATAGAGAAAATTGTCAACAATTATTTTGCTGGTAATTATTATCAATTTCAATACTTTTTGATTTTAATGTATTTATTTCTTCTTGCAACAACTTGTTTTGCTCTTTTATTTGATCTTTTTCTTGTTTCAATATAGTGTTTTTTGAAGACAATTTCTCTTTCTCATTTTTAAGATTTTTATAAGCTCTTTTTAATCGGTCAAGTTCTTTATTGAGAAAATTAATAGTTTCATAATCTTCAGGTATGTTACGAACTCCATAAAAGCATCTTAAATCTTTAACACTCTGAGAGAAACCACCATTATATAAACTTTTCTCTATTTTCTTCATAAATTCCGTTTTATCTTTAGTATCTCCAACAAAAAATGATTTATACAAATTAAAAGCAATAAAATCTGCAAATTCTAATCCTGGGTTTTCGGTAATTTTTCTAACAATATCAAAATATCTAATTCTATTTGTTATAGAATTTTGATTTATATAAGGTATACCTTTAGAAACTGATTTTATTTTACAAAAATTTTCATACATTTTAATATCAGGAGATTTCTTATCTGCGTTACTTTCTGCATTCCTAGATTCATATACAATATATCCGACACCATTTTTATTGTTTAAAAAATGTGTAAAATTTTCAATTATAACTTGGAGAGCTATATTATAAGGATCTTCTAAAATTTTCTGAGAAGTTTCAAATAGATATTTAAATTTAGTCTCATCAACTTTGCATCCAAAAACAGTAATGTCAAAAGTTTTGATAATTTCGCTAAGTTTAATATAAACCTTATCATAAATATCTTTTATATGGATATGCTCCATCTTTTTGAATACTTTATATTCTGCTCTATTAATATATTTATAGGTGTTAGTCAACAAGTGTGTTGGTAACATTTATAGCACTATATATAGATGTTGGTACCCCCAAATATTCATAAATATAGGGATTCAAGTGATTGCATAAACCGCCAAACAAAGTCACCAACACAGTTATTGACTAACACCTATTTATATAAGTCAGGATTTCTTCTGTTACTATAAATTGTTTTCAATTCAGTACAATGCAAAATGGTAGTATTATTTTTTATATAATCGTCTTCCCAAATTATTCTTTTGACATCTAAAATACTATTAGTAAATAAATCTAATTGACTGTTTGGAATAGTAAACCCCGCAACTAATAATATACCTTTATCTTTGTCACTGCTTTCATCTAAAAACATAGTGTATTTTTCCACTTGTATCTTTCTCCATAATCCCAGTATTTTGGTATAATATACCAATTAGTTACAGTATACTACATAATAGGATATATTTCTACTAGAATATAGTTTTGCATACCAAAATTATACATTATATGTCCATGCAATAACGGAAGAGAATTATTCACAGACAGCCAATAAAATTTTCCCTATTTTTTTAGCAGATATTTCACCGAATTCTTGCAATAGGCTATTCGATAAGAAAAGTTCCACATTACTACAGAAAAAACGATCATCATTTTTCAGATCATTGAAATTTTGATTGACAAAATTATAATAATCTTGTATTGTTTTAATAGTTTTAGAATCATGCATTTTAATCATCTCACTTTCAGGAGGAACTTTATGAAACTAGATAAAGATTGTGTAAGGGCTGTTCTTTTATATATAGAAGAACATTGTATATTTGAAGCCGATAAATTTGGCGAAAAGAAAATACATATAGTAGGACTTCATGAATTATCAGAGTCCAATGAACTTTCGAAATTTGATGAAGATAATATTAGATATACCATTGTAAAATTGATAGAAGGTGATTACATTAAAGGAGGTTTTATACCTAAAAATAGTGGTCTTAATTTTAAAATTGTACAGATAACCCAGCTTACATTACGTGGACACGATTTGATTGATAATATCAGACCAGAACCAGTTTGGAATAAGACAAAAGGCATATTACATAAAGTCGGTGATTTTTCTCTGGGCATCATGTCACAAGTTGCGGGAGAAACAATGGCTGTATATACTAAATCTATGATGGGTTTGGAGTAGGACTTTTACGATTAATAAGTCAATAAACAAAAAGAGCAGGAGATTACTTCTCTTGCTCTTTATCCGTTTCTGCCAACTTTTCTTTTTCTAAGTTAAGTTCATCTATCAAAAATGCCCTAATATCAGATATATGTTGCGGAAAATAATTTGGTTTTCTAAACTCCATTGACAAAATCCTTTTGAATTTTCTTCGAATTTCATTAATATCATCTTGCTTTTTCATTACAACATGTACATTATTTGATATAAAAGGGTGATCTATATATTTTTCAGTGATAGGGTAACATGAACTAATTTTATATAAAGCATCCTTGGTAGTTTTAGCAATATGATAGTAGCAGGTTCTGAGATCTTTGTCGGGACATGCTAAACAGGTTTGGTAATATTCTTTTTGTCCGTTTTTTCTATGAGATAAGTCACTTGTTGGGATTGCCCAATACAATCCTTCAATTTTTGTATCTTTTAAACAACAGAATACTGGCCGTTTATTTCCATTTACAATATCACAGTCGCCACCAAGTCTATTTATTACTTCTAATAATTCCCGTTTAATCACATATAGTCCGTTTTCTACCATTATTTCTCCTATGCATTAAGAAAGCCGTGTCTCCACGGCTTCCTCTAGTTGTCTACTTATAACGCTGAACAACAGGCGTATTTCCTCAATTCGTTGTTTAAAACACTAACGAAAAGTGTATTTCCATCTATCTGTCTTTTGCTTTAACAAGCTGTGCCGAACAGAACGCAAATTAAGAAATCAATCTGACTTCTTACTTATATTATACACAATACAGACGAAATGAACAGTAGAAAAAGTGACTAATTTTAGACTTAAAATTCAGCATTATTACTAAAACGACAAAATAAAGAAAAGAGCACAGGAACAATCAATTCCTCAGCTCTTCAATACCTGCCATATTAACTCAAATCATTATGCTCAAATCAAAATCAAATAGTATTAAATAAATTCAACAAAATTATCAACATCATAAATATAAAAAGTATTAATTATATTGCCGACATTCCAGCAATAGCATATTCCAATTCACTTATTTTCTTAGTCTTTGCAGCTTTCTCGCCGCCGCTTATGCGTTTCTCCAAAGTAGTCCTATCTAAAATAACCTGTTTTTCAAGTTTCTTAACATTATAACAATCGCCAATGGAATCTGGATCAGAGGCATTATTCTCTAACCACTGTTTTAAACCTTTCTCAACCGACTTATATCTCGCAACTCGTTTATCTGTCTGGTATTTATATTCTGTATCTACATAATTACGAAATTCCTCATATAAACCTTTAAATTCTTCGGGCTTTGCATTTGCAAATGTTTTAATAGTTCGCTTCTGGCTGAACCTTAATTCGTTTCGTATAAAATCTTCATCAACATTTTCGCTGTTAGCAATAAATGCTCCATGTTTACGGATAGAAGGTATTACCTCAGTTGCAAGCCACATTTGGAATTTTCGGGCAGTTTCATTTGATGCCTTCATTCCTAACAGATAAAATAGTGTTTCTGGTATAAAATCATCTTTTCCACACTTGTGTGGAAAGCCCAATTCCGTACAAAAACTATTTATTCTGTCCCACATTACATATTGTCTCCCATTCTTTTCCCTGTTCCATCCAAATCCGACAGCAGTATCCTCTGCATTCATTGAGATACTTCCATCATCATTCTTAATACATCTAACCTTAAAACCTAATTCAGTATTTTCAAATTCCTGAATCGCAACATTGTTAACAGACACATTTTTAAAATTATTTGTTTTTGTCAAAGTTCGTCTTCCTCCAAATATCTAAAAAAGTTATATGGCAGATATTGGTATGGATAGAATATCTCAATGTGAAATATTTGTCAATAGGTTTATAAAAAGTTTGGATTTAGTAATTGTCCATATTAAAAGAGCAGTCACCAGTTGATTGATAACTGCTCTTTAAGGTGTGTTTTTATACTTACAATTCTCTTATAGCATCTCTAAAATATTGCAGTCTTCCTTTCACCATCTCAGCAGATGCAGTGCCTGAACCGTTACAATACTGCTTATATTCTTCATTTGTATCATATGTTTCTATAAAATTCTTAACCCAGTCATTCCATTTCTGCATACCTTTTTTATCTTTGACGATGCGGTAATATCCATATAATAAAATAGGTACGGTAACTTTGTTTACAGAGATAGTTTCAAATGCTGTATCTAAAGCAGTCATTGCCTCTTTAATTGTTTCGACCTTTCCATAATTAATATTGCCATTATACCTTTCAATAAACTTATTTATATCTTCATTGCGGAATGAACC
>CAMUDX010000042.1 GCA_947087745.1 uncultured Clostridium sp.
AATGGATTTTGAACAAGTAGCATAAAAAACTGTCCAACTTTTGTGGGTCACTTCATCTTTTTGACACACTTAAATTCTTTTATGAAATATGTTGTGTTCTCATTAAAATTAAAAGTGTGTCAAAAAGAACGTCCCCATGACACACCTCTTTTATTTTTAAATTCTTTATGATATTATATTTGCAAAAGGAGATGTGATTTTGTGATACCAAACAAACTAAAAAAAGGTGATACAATAGGAATAATTGCACCATCAAATTCAATACAAGAGGATGATAAGCCATATATAGATAAATCAACTTCATTATTTGAAGAATTAGGATATAAAGTAAAGCTAGGAAAACATGTATATTCCAATTCATTAGGATATAGTGCAAATGTATTAGAAAAATCAGAAGATATAAATAATATGTTTGCTGATAAAAATGTTTCTGCAATTTTTTGTGTAAAAGGCGGATGTAATTCTAACTCTGTATTTGATTACTTAGATTATGATTTAATTTCTAATAACCCTAAAATATTATGTGGTTTTAGCGATTCTACCTCTTTAACTAATGTAATAACATTAAAAACTGGATTAGTTACTTTTAATGGTCCTACATTTAAATCTCTTACAAGCTGGGAAACAGACTACTCTTTTAAACAAGTTATTAAAAGATTTATTGATAAAAGTCTTGATTTAGGTAATATTGATGATAAATTTTCTACTTTACACAAAGGAAAAGCAATAGGGAAATTAATTGGTGGAAATTTAAGTTTAACTACTCAAATGGTTTGTGGTAAATATTCTTTAGATTTTCAAGATAAAATACTTTTTATTGAAGATTTAGGATATGAATCTGAGCCTACTAGAATTAGCTCATATTTGTACTTTATGAAACAAAATGGTGTATTTGATAAAATTTCTGGTCTTTGGATTGGAAATTATGAACACCCTTCTAATATAAGTCTGGAAAAAATTGTTTTGGATACTTTAGGAGATGATATTAAGTTTCCAATTATTAAATCTAATAATTTCGGACATATTGATAAAAAAACTGTCATTCCTATTGGAACAACTGCTAGTATTGATACTAATAAAGATATGAAAATTATATTGACTGAAAATTGTGTATTTTAAAGGAGATTTGGAACTTATGGATATTAAAAATATTTTGTTTGACCTGGATAATACTTTGATTGAAAACCAAGAAGAAGATATTCTTTGGTATAAAAAAGCATTGTCAAATTTTGGTTATGATGAAAATGATTATATGGATATATATAATGCTATAGATGAATATAATTTTACTCTTTCTGAAACAAATAATTTTTATTCTAAACAATCTATGTTAAACTTTATAAATACAAGTTTAGGTAAAAATTATGCAATAGAATTAATAGATGAAATTAATAAATATATTGCAAAATATTGGACTAATCATCCTTTTATATCTGAAAAAACTTTACAATATTTAAGTTGTAAATATAATTTATATATATTTACAAACTGGTTTAAAGATGCTCAATCTGGAAGACTTGAAAATATAGGACTTCTAAAATATTTTAAGGATGTTTTTAGTCCTGAATACTATGGTGCTAAGCCTTTTAAAAGTACATTTGAAAACGTACTGAATACATTGAACTGTAAGGCAGATGAATGTGTTATGATTGGTGATTCAAAATATGATGATATTTTTGGCGCTAGGAATGTAGGTATGAATGCTATTCTTTTTGATTACAATGGCTTTCGTGATAAATCTGATATAATGGTTGATAATTATTCTGTTATAACTGATTTGAAACAATTGGAATTCTTACTGTAATTAATAAAATATATGTTTTATTATTTTAGAACACCTATCTCAATTATTACCTTAGTATATATTTTTTAATAATTTTAGCCTTTTTTATTTTATAAACACTACTATCTCTATACTTAGTATATATTTTTTATAATTTTAGCTTTTTTTCCAGTGAGCGGGAATTCCCGCTCACTGGAAAAAAAGCTGTTTTTTGTAAAAGTTATATACTATACCTAACAAAATCTTAATTTAGATTACTAAAACATCTTATTTTAATCCTATAATTGCGGAACTTAATCCATTGCCTTTACCTTCTACTCTATAGGAATGAATAATATCACTATTGCAAACACTACAAATGCCACAATCTATGATATTGTCTTTTCTTAGTCCTCTTTTTTCTAGTAAAATTTCATTAATTCTAACTGTATCAATATTCCACTTTTTACCAAAAATCTTCTCCTCAATAATTTCATTTAAATCAAACATGTTCTCAAATTCCATTACAAAACTATCTTTTACATCTTGCTCAACTTCAAAATGACATTTTCGTATACTGGGACAGATGCAACAAATTATATCTTGTGCATTGCATTTATATTGTTCTACCATTTTATCTACTGCCTTTACAGATATCTTTTGTAATGTCCCTCTCCAACCTGAATGCACATTTGCTATTACTTTTTTAATTGGGTCAAAAAATATTAGTAAAATACAATCTGCATTTACTGTGGCTAATATATTATTTCTTACATTAGTACATATCCCATCAACTGGCTTACTATCTAAATTGAAATTACTTTTCTCATCAACTGTCATTACGATATCTGTATGCTCTTGAAGTGTTGTAATTAAATTTTTATAGCCCATACCTGCCAAATGGAAAAATTCTTCATAGTTTTTTAACCCTTTTTCAATTTCTTCTTTAGATATGTTTCCGCTCAGGTCTTGATGTTCTATATGTTTTATCTGTACCTAATATATATGCATGTTCTAAAATGTCTTTATATTCTAATAACTTTCTGAATTGCAAATATTCTGTGTTACCTTTTTTGACATGTATTACATTTTCATTAGATAAATTCTTCATTATCCTAGTTTCTAGACCTCCATCCGCTTCTCAATTGCACGATTTTATTAATACTTATTATATTTAGTCTTTGCATTTTTCATTCATTTTTCTAACAACTTCATCATTAGTTTTATGCTCTATATAATTATAATTATTGTTATTATTCTTAGTATCAAAACCACAAATTGATTTATAACTACAATATTCACATGGTGTCTTACCCTTATTATTACATGGTTTCAAATCAATATTTCCATTTAAAATCTCTTTCGAAATATCTTTTACAGTTTTATAAATATACTTTTGGAGAATTCTAAATTCATCTTGGTTTACGCCATTAGTATACCTATTATCAATACTCCCTTTTGAGGTAATACCAGCTGGTATAATTTTTGAGGCTCCTGAAATCAAGTTTTTATCTTGCATTTTTATAACCTTAACATCTGCCAAAATTAACCCCTTCATTTTAAATTTCTTTCGAATCTGTTCTTCTATTTCTTCTTCACTCATCTTTTGGTCTGACTGCACAATTTGCTCTAATAATCCAAAGTATAATGCTCCAGCTGGTATCATATTCTCTTTGCATACTGCATCTACATATGATAATAATTGTATTTGCAATCCTGCATATACTTCATTTAAATCTATTGTTTTTGCTGAAGATTTATAATCTATAATTCTTAAATATTTTCCTTCTTCATCTTGTGCTATATCCATTCTATCAATCTTACCTGTTAGTTCTATTTTTCTTCCATCTTCTATTTCTATAATAATTGGTGTATATTGTTCTCCTACACCAAATTCGATTTCTGTACCTTGAATTTTAAAATCACTGTATACAAGACCTTCTATAATATATTTTAGGGCTGTTGCTATTATTCGTTTTAGTCTTTTTACTAATATTTTATATTTTACTGTTGCCTTAAACATGTACTGTTTGCCATAATTCAAATTTTCTTCAATTATTGGGTCTATTAATTCTTGTATTTTTGTATTATTTTCTAAGAACTCTGTTAATGGTATATTTTCTTCATTTACTTTTTTAAAGAATTCATCTATAATTTCATGCATGAATGAACCTGTGTCAAAACTTTGCACTTTTAATTCTTCTTTTTCTTTTAGTTTTAGCTCATATTGTAAATAATATGAAAATGGGCATTTTCTATACTGTTCCAGTTTAGATACACTTGTAGTTAATACATTTCCATATAGTTTTTTTACTATTTTTTCATCTAGTTTATTTGGTATATTTGTATATTCTAAACCTTTTAAATCATTGTTCAATTTTTCTTTCCAATATTCTTGACTTTTATAATATTCATATACCGCTTCCCATATTTCGTCTACTTCTTCTCCATTGTTCTTTCTTGCTATATTTTGTAACAGTTCTTCATAAGTATTTTTTTCATTCGTTATTTCATATTCTTCTTTTACAACATCACTTTGTTCATATATTTTTGAAAATAACTTTCTTATCTTATATATTAATACTGATGGTCTTTGGGCTTTTCCTTCTGTATCTGATGATGTATATGATAGATATAGCTCCTCTTCTGCTGTTGTAAATGCTTTATATATATTAAAATTATCTTCATATAGTCTTTCTAGCGTTCCTTTTGCTAACTCTATTCCATTTTCCTTTAATGTTTCTCTATCATCATCATTAAAAAATCCTTCATCTTTGTTTACACTTGGAAATATACCATCATTTATGCCTATTACAAATATTGCTCTTGCTTTATGGCTTCTTGACCTATCTATATCTCCTAATATTACTTGGTCTTGTGTTCCTGGTATTTTGCCTAAGCCACTATTCTGTAGTCCTGTTTTTAAAACTTGTGCATATTTACTGTCTATAGTCATTTTGTCTTTTCCAAATACTAATACTATTTCATCTAATATATCTATCAATACCTGATAACTATTTGTATATTCATTTGCTAAGTCTACCATTCCTTGTTCTTCTAAATAAGTTATCTTCTGTTTTAGTTTTTCTTCAATATTTTGTTCTTGTAAAAAGTTGTATAAATTTTTTGTTACATTTTCTGCTGTTTTTTCTTCATCTATTTTTTCTTTTATTTTTAGTAATGGCTCTACTACTTCTTTTCTTATTTCATTTAACCTTCGAATTTCCTCTTTTTGTTTTTCTTCTCCATAGGTTGTAAAGTCTCTCTTCCACTTACTTTGCTTTATTCCCCATTTTATGCAATAGTTTTCTAGTTTATATATATCATCTCTATCTATATCTAGAAAACCTGATTTTATGTAATTAAATACTGATTCATAGCTCCAATTTTTTGCAAATATATCTAATATTGATAAAACATATTGTATTAATATGTTTTGACTTAATTCTCTTTTCTCATCTATAAATACTGGTATATCATATTCTGAAAATATTGCCCTAACTAAACTTGAATATAATTCTATATTTTTTGCTATTATTGAAATTTCTTTGTATTTATATTTTCTATCTCTGACTAATTTTGTTATCTCTTTTGCAATTTTTTCTATTTCTGAATATTGATTTTTTGCTAAAAATAAGTGTATGTTTTCCACATTTTCTTCATATTTTGTGGATTTACTTTTATATAAATTCTCACTTAAAAATTCTAAATCTTTATTTTTAAATCTATATACTTCTTCTAATTTTTCTTCTTCTACTTCTATTTCTAATTCGCTTGCTAATTTGTATAACTTTGCCACCGTTTGCTTATTTGAATAAAATATATCATCTTCTGCATCTGTACTTGTGAGTAAACTGTCTGTACATATTGTTATATTTACTCCTTTTCCTATTTTTATTAATTTCTTTATTATTGCATATTCTTGTGTTGTAAACCCTGCAAATTCATCTATGTAAAATATTGTTTCTTTAAACATCTCTGTTTTTTCTATGTTTTCAGCTAAGATTGTTAATAAGTCTGTTTCATCTATATATTTATCTTTTATTTGTTCTTCAAAACTTTTATATATTAGATTCATATCTTGCAATTTTGCTTTTAGATACAAATCTTCTGTTCTTTGTATTTCTGTTTCAAGCTGTTCTGTTGTTATTCCATGTTGCTTGAATTCGTTTATAGCTGTTATTGCTATTTCTACATTCTCTTTTGTTTTCCCTAAAAGTTTTAAGTTGTTTTTTTGCTTTTCTAATATGCTATATAATAGCATTGCTCTTCCGCATTTTGTTAGTCCTACTTTTTGTTTTGCTCCTATTTCATTTATTACCCTATATGCCATCCTTTTAAAAGTTACTACCTCTGCATTTAATACCGCTTTTTGTTCTATCACTTCCATTAGTTTTTTTTCTGATGTAAATGAAAATTGTTCTGGAGTGATGATTATTATATTATCTTTGTGTTCTTTTTTTATTAATTCTGCTATCTTTTTGAAACAATATTCGCTTTTTCCTGTTCCTGCTTTTCCATAAATTAGCTTTAAGTTCATTTTATCATCACTCCTTTTCACTTACTTTTGCAACTATTTAATAGCTGTTGCAGCTATAATAATGGTTCTCATTATCTTCTTTACATTCTAATATAATTACAATTATGCACAAAACTACAATGTTAACATATAAGCAATAATATATATTTTTACAGTTTTAGCTTTTTTGAAAGTAAAGCGGGAATTCCCGCTCACTGCAAAAATAGCTCTTCTTAAAAAAATATATATTATTCATCAATGTGTATCTATTCTAATAACGAAAATTACACTTTTCTATATATAAAAATTGCTAATAGCATACCAATTATGCTAGCCACATTTATTCTAAAAGATAATCCAAATGTAATTTTTATTATGCTTAAATCTAAATATAAAGGTGTTGATAATCCAAATTCTTGTGAATAGCTAAGCCACCATAAAAAGTCTATACTCTTCGTTAATTCTCCTATTAATCCACCTATTACTAATCCTGATAATATAAATACTAATAATACTAATATACTTTTACTTTTTGCTACTGCCATTGTTTCTTCCTTCCTTTCGACTTTTGTTTTTTACAGAAATATTTGCTTTTGCTCGAAGATATTATATATTATTTAAATTTTTATTTCAACAAAAAATGTCATAATTAAGTTACTATTTAACATATAAAATAATTGACTTTTAGAAAAATAGCCTATATAATCATATTCAATACTATAAACAAAATAGGAGGTTCATATGTCACAAATACCAGTTTCAGAACAATTAAAGAAAAAATATCATAAAACAGAGGAAGTAAGCGATTTCAAGCAACTTCTTGACCGTTCATCAACAATATATAAAGCAAGAACTGCTTTCAGATTAAAAAATGAAAAGAACGAAATATTTAGCATAACATATGAACAGCTAAACAATGATGTTAAAGCTCTTGGAACATATCTTATATCACAAGGGTTATTAAATAAACGCATCTGTGTAATAGGTAAAAATAGCTATAAATGGGCTATTTCTTATTTAGCTGCTTCTATTGTTGGTGTAGTAGTTCCAATAGATAAAGAATTACATTCAAGAGATGTTATTAATTTTATAAATGTTTCAGAATCAATTGCAATATTAGGTGATGACAAAATATTAAATACAATACTAACTGATAAGTCTATGCTAAAAAACCCAAATATACTTTTCTTAGGATTTGATAATGGAAAAGACTTTACTTCTTTTGATAATTCATTAATACAAGGTAAATCTCTTGTAGAAAATGGTGATAAAAACTTTGAAGATATATCTGTAAATCCTGATGAAATGAAAATCTTATTATTTACTTCAGGAACAACAGGAAATGCAAAGGGAGTATGTTTATCTCATAGAAATATTTGCTCTAACATACTGTCTATATTCGGAATAGTAAAAGTAAAAAGAAATGATTTATTTTTATCAATTCTACCTATTCATCATACTTATGAATGTACAATTGGATTCTTACTTCCATTATATAGTGGAGCAAGTATAGCATTTTGCGATGGTTTAAGGTATATTACAAATAATATAAATGAATATCACCCATCTGTTGTTCTTTGCGTACCATTACTTTTAGAAAATATGCATAAGAAAATTATTAAAAGTATTAATAGTGGTGTTCCTGATAAATATAAAAAGCAAAATGAAAACCCATTTAACGATTTACCTTTTTATATTAAGGGAGCTGTAAAAGCCAAAGTAAAAAACTCTTTAGGTGGAAGGCTTAGAGTTTTTATAGTTGGTGCTGCTGCTATGAATCCAACAATAATTGAGGATTTCGATAATTTAGGATTACGCACACTACAAGGATATGGTCTAACTGAATGTGCTCCATTAGTTGCTGGTAATACAGATTATTTTTCAAAAAGTGATTCATGTGGCTTACCTATTCCTAATGTTGAATATAAAATAGATTCACCAAATAATGAAGGTGTTGGAGAAATTATTGTAAAAGGTCCTAATGTTATGCTTGGATATTATAACAATGTTTCTGATACAGAAAAAGTTTTAGTTGATGGTTGGTTTCATACTGGAGACCTTGGTAAAATAGATAGTGATGGTTATTTATATATTACTGGTAGGTGTAAAAGCGTTATTGTTACTAAAAATGGTAAAAATATTTACCCTGAAGAAGTTGAATATTATTTAAATGATAATCCACTAGTTACAGAATCTCTAGTCTCTGGTATTCATAAGGATAATGATGATGAAACATATATTAATGCTCAAATTTTCCCAAATATTGAAGCAATTACTGAGCAACTTAAAGGTAGTGTTCCTACTAAAGAGGAAATTAAAAAAATTATATCTGACATTGTTCAAGCAGTTAACAGCAAACTTCCTAATTATAAACACATAAAAAGCTTTATAGTTCGTGATGAGGAATTTGAAAAAACTACTACTAAAAAAATTAAACGTTTTGGTAAAAATATGGATGTCAAATGATTGTATTATAATATATCAGTACAAAATTTTAACGAAATCATTATTTTTCACATGTTTAAGGAGATGCAAATAATTGCATCTCCTAGTTATTTTTAAGAATAATATACTTCTTCTACTCTTTTTATATCCTCTAGTGTAGCATCTGATAAGCTCTCTAGCTCATAGTCTACACCTAAATTTTTCCACTTAAATTTTCCCATGCTATGATATGGCAAAAATTCTACTTTCTCAACTGTTTTTAGAGTATCTATAAATTGCCTTAATTTTATAATGTCTTCTTCATTGTCTGTTATACCTGGCAAAATAACTTGCCTTATCCACATCTTATTTCCATTATCACTTAAATATCTTGCAAATTCTAATTCCCTTTTATTTGAAAGCCCTGTAAGTTCTTTACATTTCTCATCATCTATATGCTTAATATCTAATAAAACTAAGTCTGTATATTTTAGAGTTTCTTTTACATCATCTGTAATTGTTATCATTCCAGATGTATCAATACAAGTATGAAAGCCTTCTTTTTTTAATCTAATAAATAGTTCTTTTACAAATTTTACTTGTAATAATGGCTCTCCCCCAGTTACTGTAATTCCTCCTTTTGATGCATTTATATAGCTTTTATATTTCATTATTTTTTCTAGTATTTCATCTATTGTTTTATATGAGCCACCATTTATATCCCATGTATCTCTATTATGGCAGTATTTGCATTTTAAATGACATCCTTGTAAGAATATTATAAATCTTATTCCTGGTCCATCTACTGTTCCAAATGTCTCATATGAATGCACTTTTGCATAATATCTTAAATCTTTTTCTTCCATACTTCTCCTATTTTATAAACATAAGATGTAAAGTTCTTACACTCTACATCTATGTTTGTATTTACTTCTTTAGATTCTTTCATGTATAGTTCTATTTATGACATCTAATTGTTGCTCTCTAGTTAAACTTGTAAATTTAACAGCATATCCTGAAACACGAATTGTAAGTTGTGGATATTTTTCAGGATGTTCCATAGCATCTTCTAATAAACTTCTATCAAATACATTAACATTTATATGATGTCCTGTTTGTGCAAAATATCCATCTAGCATGCTTACTAAATTATTTATTCTTTCTTGTGAATCTTTACCTAAAGTTCCTGGTGTTATAGCAAATGTATATGATATTCCATCTTCTGCATCTGCAAATGGTAATTTTGCAATCGTATTTAATACCGCAAGTGAACCTTGTGTGTCTCTTCCATGTAATGGATTTGCTCCTGGTCCAAATGGCTCTCCTGCTTTTCTTCCATCTGGTGTATTTCCTGTTGCTTTTCCGTATACAACATTTGATGTTATTGTTAATATTGATAATGTGTGCTTTGAGTTTCTATAAGTGTGATATTTTCTTAATTTGTTCATAAATGTTTTTACTACACTTACTGCTATCTGGTCTACTCTGTCATCATCATTACCATATCTTGGAAAGTCTCCTTCTATTGAATAATCTACCACTAATCCACTTTCATTTCTTATAACTTTAACTTTAGCATATTTCATTGCTGATAATGAATCTGCTACAACTGATAATCCTGCTATTCCACAAGCCATTGTTCTTATTACTTCTCTATCATGTAATGCCATTTCTAATGCTTCATATGAATATTTGTCATGCATATAGTGTATTGCATTTAATGCTTTGATATATATTTTTGCAACATAATCCATCATCTGGTCAAATTTTAGCATTACTTCATCATAATTTAAATATTCAGAGCTTATTGGCTCAAATATTGGCCCTATTTGCTTTCCGCTATTCTCATCTTTTCCACCGTTAATTGCGTATAATAATGTTTTGGCTAAATTTGCTCTTGCACCAAAGAATTGCATTTGTTTTCCTATTTTCATTGGTGATACACAACATGCTATTCCATAGTCATCTCCTAATGTTTCTCTCATTAGGTCATCATTTTCATATTGTATTGATGATGTTTTTATTGAAATATTTGCTGAAAAATCTTTAAATCCTTGTGGTAATTTTGTTGACCATAATACAGTTAAGTTTGGTTCTGGTGCTGGTCCTAGATTTTCTAATGTGTGCAATACTCTAAATGAATTCTTTGTTACTAATGTTCTTCCATCTATTCCCATTCCACCTATACTTTCTGTTACCCATACTGGGTCTCCACTGAATAATTCATTATATTCTGGTGTACGTAGAAATCTTACTAGTCTTAATTTCATTACAAAATGGTCCATTAATTCTTGTACTTCTTTTTCTGTTATACTTCCATTTTTTAAGTCTCTTTCAAAGTATATATCTAAAAATGTTGATGTTCTTCCTATACTCATTGCTGCTCCGTTTTGGTCTTTTATTGCACCTAAATATGCAAAGTATAGCCATTGTACCGCTTCTTTTGAGTCTTTTGCTGGTTTTGATATGTCAAACCCATATTTGTTTGCCATTCCCTTTAATGCATTTAATGCTTTTATTTGTTCAAATATTTCTTCTCTTTCTCTTATTACTTCTTCTGTAAAACAATCTACATCTAATACATTTAATTCTTCTTGTTTTTCTTCAATTAGAGTATCGACTCCATATAAAGCTACTCTTCTGTAGTCTCCTATTATTCTTCCTCTTCCATATCCATCTGGTAATCCTGTTATTAGATGTGAACTTCTTGCTTTTCTTACATCTTGTGTGTATACACTAAATACACCATCATTGTGTGTTTTTCTTATTCCACTTGCGAATATTGCATCTACTTCTGGGTCTACTTCTCTTCCATATGCTTCACATGATTTTTCTACTATTTTTATTCCTCCAAATGGCATTATCGCTCTTTTTAATGGACTGTCTGTTTGTAATCCCACTATTTCTTCTAATTCTTTGTTTATATATCCTGCTTCATATGCGTCTATCATTGATATAGTTTTTGTGTCTATGTCTAATACTGACCCATTTGATTCTTTTTCTTTTTTATATAATTCTAATACTTCTTCCCATAATTGATTTGTTTTTTCTGTTGTTCCTTCTAAAAACTTGCTATCTCCTTCATATGGTGTGTAGTTTTTTTGAATAAAATTTCTTACATTTATTTCTGATGTCCAGTCTCCTTCATTAAATCCTTCCCATTCTTTAAATTTCATTCTGTTTTCTCCTCTCCTTTTTGTTTTTTGCCTATCAATCTTCTTTATTTACTTTTGCCTACTCTTTTATATTATTTCCTTTTTGCCATAAATTATAATAACATATTTACCTTTTATTGGCAATATTATTTTTTTATTGTATAGGAAAAATTGAAGATTTTTTCGTATACAAAAAGGTTAAGTTTCATTAGCCTGTTTATATTTTCTAGCATCGATAAAGGGCAAGTCAAAACTGACTCACCCTTTACCTAAAATCTTTGCTTACAGGAACTAAATCCATCCCACTATTATTGTAGCATTTATTTCGTATTGTTGCTTAGTTGAAGGCATTCCATTCCTTTTGTGCCTTCTTATGAAGCCTTATAATCCTCTTCTGCAACAAAAGAGATTTTTCCATCAGAGTCTTCAATATGAAGCTTTGCTCTGTTTACCAACACATCATATACTTGTAGTAAAGTAAGATTTTCTCCTTCAAAACTATAAATGCTGGCACAGCTTTCGCCCTTGCTTATGGCTCTCCTGATTGTAGCTAAATCGGCTATAATGGTTTCATATGTTTTAATATTACTATCCACATCACCGATATCGTTACAGTCACAGAGTCCATTGTGGAACATTTTTTCCACTTCCAATTCCAGCTGATATGTTAGCTTTCTCTGGTAGTACCGAATGCTCTTTCCAATAACCTTCACTGTCCACTTCATTCTTTCCTGTGTCATTTTGTTTTCCTCTTCTCCTGCTTGGATTAATGTTTTCAACAGAGAGTTCTGTCTTAATTATACTTAAGACATGCATTTTCTGTTTAGTTACATTTTTATTATACCACAAAAAGCTTCAACATTCAAATATACCACCCGAGTTTGCCACTTAACAAACAAAAATTTTTAACTTTTTGCAAGTAAGCACTT
>CAMUDX010000043.1 GCA_947087745.1 uncultured Clostridium sp.
ATATGAACGAGTGAGCATTTATAAAAAATGTTGCACTGGCAAATGAAATTTTCCCTCCCCAAATTAATATAAAAGAAATCTAATAATTCTTTGACAAATATATAATTTATCTATATAATAAAAAAAATAAATTAAGGGGGATAAATTTTTATGAAAAATAAAAAGAAAATGCTAATAATTACAATAGTTAGTATAATTACTATATTAGCAGTAGTAATAACAGCAATAATAATATTTAATAATTCGAAAACAAAAAAAGAAGAAAAGAGAGAGATTTTTACATTAATATACAAAGATGAAGAAAATTATTACTATGCTGATGAAAAAGAAAAAATATATACATTTACAGGTTATAAAAAAATAGGAGAGTTTAAAAATGGTTTAGCAATTGCTTCTAAAGAAATAGACAAAGAAAGACAATATGCCATTATAGACAAAAATGAAAAACAAATTGTAAAATTTGGGACATATGATGACATAGACACAACTGGTAATGATAAATATTATCAAGTAAAAAAAGATTCTCTATATGGAATAATTGATGAAAAAGGAGATATTATATTACCTATAGAATATGATAAAATATCAACTTATGACCAATTAGATATTTTCTATGTAGAAAAAGATGATAAATATTATTATTTATCTGAAAATGGAAAAGTTATTTGCGAAACAGAGAAAAAAGGATACTTCAATAACTCAATAAGTTATTCTTTGAGAATTAATTCTAGTTATGATTATTTAATTAAAATTGATAATAACTATTATAATGCTAAAACAGGGGATGTTATTTTTAAAGATAGAGAAAGGATAAATTTTGAATACAATATATTATTTGAAAATAATAAAGTCAGCATATATGACAAAAATCTAAAGTTAAAAGAAGAATTAAAAGATCAAAATGTGCTAGATATAAAAATTGAAAAGACAGATTCAAATTATATAATATTAATAGAAACAATAAAAAAGGATAATAACACTACATATCAAAAATATAGGATATATGATGAAGAATTAAAACTGAAAAAAGAAGTGGACGATATTAATATAAAATATGCTACATATGTAAAGTGCACAGAAGAATATTTCTATATAATAGAAAGTGATGGTAAAACTAGTGGAGACATGAAAACAAGGACAACATTATTTAATAAAGATTTAAAAGAATGGGCAAGAGAAGGCTCAGTTAGTTCATATTGTCATGTTAATAGTAAGAATGAAATAATTTTCTTGGACAATGATTATAAAGCTAATAAAGTATATTTCTATAATACAAAAGGAGAGAAGGTTGCAACTATAGAGAATCATGGAGTAGGTACAGCATATATATGTGGAGATTATATAGCATTAGGGAATGTAAAGGATAAGAATTATAGTATTTATAAACAAAATGGTGAATTAGTAGCAACAGGAGCTAAATATAAAGAGGTATTAACAAACAAAATTATAGCACTAGAAAGAATAACAAGCAAAGAAAATTCAGTAATATTCGAAAACGGAAAGGAGATAAAACTTAATAATTATGATTGGAACTTATATGGAGAAACAATAATAGCAATAAATTTAAGTGAAAAGAAGGTAAAAACATATGATAAACAAGGAAATTTGAAAAATGAATTTTCAGATATTACAGGAATAGATAAGTGTGAGAGCACATATATTACATCAAATAGATATGTACTATTAAAGAGCAAAGGTAAAATAATATCATTTGATACAGTAAATAATAAAAAAGTATTTGAATTTGAAAAAGACTCAACTTCAGGAGATTATGCTGTACAAGGGAATTATGCTAGAAGTGGTGTATATATTATAGAATTAGAAGATGGATTTTATAATTTTGAAGGAAAAAAATTATTAGATAAAAAGAAATAAATTTTAACAAGATAAGATATAGCAAATACTAGTAATAAAATGGAAAAAGGAAAATAAGTATTGCAAAAGTACAAAAAATGTGATAAAATAGCAATGCTTTAAAAATAAGGAAAAAGTAAGAAATCCTTACTCGTTAAAAAAGGCGGGTTATAAATCCAAAGGGAGGTGAAAATAATGAATAAATACGAAAGTGTTATCATTATTAGTCCAAAAGTTGATGAAGAAGGTTTAAAAGCAATAGAAACAAAATTTACTGGGCTAATAAATGAAAATGGAAAAGTAGAAGAAGTAAAAAATATGGGATTAAAAAAATTAGCATATGAAATAAAGAAAAACAAAGAAGCACATTACATGTTATTTACTTTCGAAGCAGACCCAAGTTCAATAACTGAACTAGAGAGAATATATAGAATAACAGATGAAATATTAAAATTCATTGTAGTAAGAAAAGAAGACTAAGACAAAAAAATAAGAGGCCTTAGAAAAAAGTAAAGAAAGGTACGTGAAAAAATGAACAAAGTAATATTAATGGGAAGATTAACAAGAGATCCAGAAACAAGATACACACAAACAAACAACACAGTAGTATCATCATTCTCGCTTGCAGTAAATAGAAGATTTGCAAAACAAGGAGAAGAAAGACAAGCAGATTTCATAAATATAGTTGCATGGAGCAAACTAGGGGAATTCTGCAGTAAATACTTTAAGAAAGGCCAACAAGTAGGTATCATAGGAAGAATACAAACAAGAACTTGGGATGATGACAAAGGAGTAAAACATTACATAACAGAAGTAGTAGCAGAAGAAGCATATTTCGCAGACAGCAAAAGAGATGGAGAAGCATCAGGAAGTTCATTTGAAAATACATTTGGAACAGCATTTGCTGGTGGAGCAACAGAAGCTGGCGGATCTGACTTTGATGTATCTGCAAGTGATGACCTACCATTTTAAAATAAAGGAGGGAAAATAACATGGCAGACAAAAAACAAAACAAAAAATTCAATAAAAACAATAATAATTATGATGAAGATTATAATCCAAAGTTTAGAAAACAAAGAAAGAAAGTATGCGTATTATGTAGTGACAAAGAATTCAACTTAGATTATAAAAACATAGAACAATTAAAAAAATTCGTAAATGAAAAAGGAAAAATATTACCAAGAAGAACAACAGGAGCATGTGCAAAACATCAAAGAGACATAACATTAGCAATAAAGAGAGCAAGACATATAGCAATATTACCATATGCACAAGACTAATAATAAAATAAAAGTATAAAATATTAACAATAAAAGTAAAACCGTTGAAATATCAACGGTTTTACTTGAATAAAATCACCTAAAAAAAGAGGAGAAAGAAAAAGGAAAATGAACAAATTAGGAATAAAAGAAGAAATATTAGAACTAGGAAAACAAACAGAAAAAGAGCTAAAACAGATATATGAAAAAATAGAAAGCATATGCGAGAAAAATAGCGAAAAAGTATTATCAGCATTACAAGAGAGTGAATTAGCAGAAATGCACTTGCACAGTTCAAATGGATATGGAATAGATGAAGCAGGGCGAAATAAAATAGAAGAAATATATTCAAGAATATTTGAAACAGAAGATGCACTAGTAAGAATACAATTAACATCAGGAACACAAGCACTAGCAACAACTTTATCAGCACTATTAAGACCAGGAGATACAATGTTAAGTATAACCGGAGCACCATATGATACATTACAAACAATTATAGGAATAGGAAAAGAAGAAAGTAAAAGTTCTCTAAAATCATATAATATAAAATATGAGCAGATAGAATTAAAAAACAATGATTTTGATATAGAAAAAATAAAAAGTAGACTATCAAATAAACAAGAAAAAATAAAATTAATTGAAATACAAAGATCAAGAGGATATTCAACAAGAAAGAGTCTAACAGTAGACCAAATAGAAAGAGCAATAAAAGCAATAAGAGAAGTAGACAAAGAAGTAATAATAATGGTAGATAACTGTTATGGAGAATTTGTACAAGAAAAAGAGCCAACACAAGTAGGGGCAGACATAATGGTAGGGTCATTAATGAAAAATCTCGGAGCTGGAATAGCAACAGGAGGAGCATACATAGTAGGAAAAGAGAAACTAATAGAATTATGTGCAGAAAGGCTAACTTCACCTGGTGTAGGAAAAGAAATAGGACCATCATTAAACCAAAATCCACTAATATTAAAAGGATTATTTTTTGCACCAAGTGTTGTAGCAAGTACATTAAAAACAATGATATTTGCAAGCAGAGTGTTAGAAAAACTAGGATATAATGTAGAGCCAAAATATAATGAAAAAAGAGCAGATATAGTACAGACTATAGTATTAAAAGATGAACAAAAATTAATAAAATTCTGCCAAGGAATACAAAGTGGATCACCAATAGATAGTAATGTAAAACCAGAGCCATCAAATATGGGTGGCTACGAAGACAAAGTAATAATGGCAGCAGGAACATTTACACAAGGATCAACAATAGAATTAAGCTGTGATGGACCAATACGAGAGCCATATATAGCATATATGCAAGGAGGACTTACATATGAATATGGTAAATTTGGAATATTAAAAGCAATTACATATATGGAATAAAAATAGATATTAGAACATATAAAATTATCTAAATGGAGCTAAATAATGAAAATAGAAGAATTAGAAAAATGTGAAATATGCCCACATAAATGCAAAGTAAATAGAAATCAAAATGAAATAGGAAGATGTAAATCAAAAGATACAGTAAAAATAGCACTATATTCTATACATGATTTTGAAGAGCCCTGTATTAGTGGAGAAAGAGGCTCAGGAACAGTATTTTTTTCAAACTGTAATATGAATTGCATATATTGCCAAAATTATGAGATAAGCCAGCAAGGAAAGGGAAAAGAAATAACAATAAAAGAATTAGCAGATGTATTTATAGAACAACAAAATAAGAATGTAGAAAATATCAACTTAGTAACTCCTACAAGTTATGCAATGCAAATAATTGAAGCTATAAAAATAGCAAAAGGAAATGGATTAAAAATACCAATAGTATATAATACAAATGGGTATGAGGATGTAGAAACAATTAAGAAATTAAAAGGATATATTGATATTTATTTACCAGACTTCAAGTATTACTTTAATGAGTTAGGAGAAAAATACTCAAAAGTAAAAAACTACTTTGAAATAAGTACACAAGCAATAAAAGAAATGTATAAACAAGTAGGAAGACCTAGATTAGATGAAAACGGCATTATGAAAAAAGGACTGATGATAAGACATTTAGTGTTGCCAAACAATATTGAAAATAGTAAAAAAGTATTAAGTTGGATTAAAGAAAATTTAGATGAAAACATTTTTGTAAGCATTATGGCTCAATACTTTCCAACATATACAGCAAAAAATGTGGAAAACTTAAACAGAAAACTTACTTTAGAAGAATATGAAGAAATAGAGAATTATTTATTTAGTTTAAATTTAGATAATGGATATATACAAGAACTAGGTGAACATGAAGAAGAATATGTTCCAAATTGGGATTTTAGATAATATAATAATAGCTTTTGGTTAAACTAAACCTATGAATAGGAGGAAAATTATGTTTAAACCTAAAGCTATTTATTATGAAAAAGAAATAGAAAACTATGAGTTAGGAAAAGAATTACTAAAAAAATATAGAGAGACACCAAAGGTAATAATAGAAAATCACAATAATATAGAAGAAATGAGAAAAAAACAAAATTCAGAATTTATGGACATGAAAAGAAACCTAATAATAGGAGTACGAAAAACTCACAAATTTGTAGAAAATCACAAAACATCAGACTACTTAGTACCATATACATCATCAGGATGTACAGCAGCATGCATGTATTGTTATTTAGTATGCAATTATAACAAATGTGCATATTTAAGATTATTTGTAAATAGGGAGCAAATGTTAGAAAAGATAATAAAAACGGCAGAAAAATCAGAGAAAGAATTAACATTTGAAGTAGGAAGTAATAGTGATTTAATATTAGAAAATACAATAACAAAGAATTTAGTATGGACGATAGAAAACTTTGCAAAAACCCGAAAAGGATATTTAACATTTCCTACAAAATTTGATATGGTAGATGACATATTAGACATAGATCATAATGGTAAAATAATTGTAAGAGTAAGTGTGAATCCTGAAGATATAATAAATAAAGTAGAATTTGGAACATCTAGATTAAATGGAAGAATTGAAGCAATAAATAAATTAGTAGAAGCAGGGTACAAAGTAGGAATATTAATAGCACCAGTAATATTAGTAGAAAATTGGAAGCAATTATATAAAGAATTAATACAAAGATTAGAAGAACAATTAACAAATAAAGTAAAAAAGCAAGTATTTTTCGAAATAATATTTATGACTTATAGTTTTGTGCATACAAAGATAAATACAGACGCATTTCCAAAAGCGATAGAGTTATATAATAAAGAGATAATGACAGGAAGAGGAAAAGGAAAATACATGTATAAAAATGAAATAAGAAGAGAAGGGGAAGAATATTTAAGAAGTATTATGAAAAAATGTTTTCCAGAAAATCAAATAATGTATATAGTATAGAAAAAATAATGATATCCTCATTTATATTTTGATAAAAAATAAAAAAATGTAAATTAGGAGTTGATATTTTTATAAAAATAGAGTAAAATTCAAAAAGAATAAGAAGGAGGAAACGAATGATAAGTATAAATGATGTTAAGAGTAATCCAGAAGTACAAGCATTAGTAAAGGCAGCACAAAATCAATTAGATGCAATTGGATATACTGAACATTCAGAAAGACATATAACTATAGTATCAAATAGATGTGGAGAAATATTAGAAAAGTTAGGATATGATGAAAGAATTATAGAATTAGGTAAAATAGCAGGATATTTACATGACATAGGAAATGCGGTAAACAGAATAGACCATGCACATAGTGGGGCAATTTTAGCAAGTCAAATTCTAAAAGAAATGGGAATGTCAGCAGAAGATAGAATGGAAATATTAACAGCAATAGGAAACCATGATGAAGACACAGGTACAGCAGTAAGTGATATATCAGCAGCATTAATATTAGCTGATAAATCAGATGTTCATAGAAGTAGGGTACGAAATCAAAATATGTCTACATTTGATATACATGATAGAGTTAATTATGCAGTAACACATGCAGAGTTAAAAGTACATGAAGAAGAAAGAAAAATAATAGTAAATCTAACAATAGATACAAATATATGTCCTGTTTTAGATTACTTTCAGATATTTATGGATAGAACAATGATGAGCAAATATGCAGCAAAGTTTTTAAAAGTTTGGTTTGAGCTAATAATAAACGATACAAAATTATTATAATATAGGAAGGAAGAAAAAGTAAAATGAAAAAAGTAAAAGTAGCTACAATAATTTTAACTGTAATACTAATAAGTTTAATATCATTTGCAGGAGTATATGTACAAAAGCAAAATAGGATGGAAAATCAAGTTAAAGAATATAAATTAGGAATGCAATTGTCAGGATATAGACAAATAAGATTAGAGCCAGTAAAAAAAGATGGTGATGCAGAAATTACAGATGAAGATGTAAACAAAACAAAAGAGATATTACAAACAAGATTAGAAAAACTAGGAGCAGGGGAATATTTAATAAGAACAAGTAAAGAAGCTATAGTAATAGAGTTAAAAGAAGATGATAAAACAAACTATCTAGTAAGTAATGTTACAGGACAAGGAAAATTCGAAATAAAAGACAAAAAGACAAAAGAAGTACTTATGACAAATTCAGATATTGAATTAGCAAATGTTTTATATAGAGAAACACAAAATGGAACAGAAGTATATCTAAACATAGAATTTACAAAAGAGGGAACAACGAAATTTGAAGAAATAACAAAAAAATATGCAACAACTGAAGAAACAAAAGCAAAACGAGAAAGTAATTCAGATAGTAATAATACTAGTACAGAAGACGAAAATCAACCTAAAATATCATTACAGATAGATGGAAGTGAAATATTATCTCAAAGTTTTGACAATCCAAATGCTAGTGGAAAAATACAACTAAAATTAAGTAATGCAACAACAGATAATAAGACATTTCAAAAAAATATACAATCAGCAACAACAATAGCAGTTACACTAGATAATGGAATGTTACCAATAGAATATAAGTTAACAGAAAATCAATATGTATATTCAGATATAACAAATGAAATGATATTAATCTTTAGCATAGTTATAGCAATAATTGTAATAATAGCGTTAGCGGTTTTAGTAGTAAAATATAAAATGAAAGGGTTACTTGCAAGTGCATTTTATATAGGTCTTATAGCACTATACTTATTAATAATAAGATATACAAATGTAATATTAACAATTGAAGGAATTGCAGGAATATTAATAATATTAATAATTAATTATATAATCACATTAAGAATAATCAATCAAAAGAAAATAATACAAGAAGACTTAATACCAATAGCAATAGTAGCAATAGCATTTTGTTTTATGAGATGGTCACAACTATCAAGTATAGGCATGGTAATGTTCTGGGGAGCAGTAACATTGATATACCATATGGTAACAATAAAAGTATTAGATAATTAGAGAGGAAAGGAAGATAAAATGAAACAAATTAGTACTAAAAATAGAATAATAGGAATAGTTTCAATATTATTAGTAGTTATTGGACTAATAGTTGTTATAGTAGGTGGCTTCAATGTTGAACAAAAGTTTAGAAGTTATAATAAGATAACTATTTATGTAGGTGAAGAAGTAGACATAAGTAAAATAGAAAAAATAGTAAAAGATGCTTTTGGAAAGAATAAAGCTATAGTTCAAAAAATTGAAATATATAATGATACATTTCAAGTAACTGCTCAAGAAATAACAGAAGAGCAAAAAAATGTAATTGTAGATAAAGTAAATGGACTGTATCCAAAAGTAACAACAGAAAATAATACAGAAAATTCTGAAACTAGTGCAAGAATAAAAAAAGAAGATATAAAAATAGTATCAGCTAATAATGTAAGATTAAGAGATTTATTTAAACCATATATATTACCTTTAGCAATAGCAACTGGATGTATAATTTTATATATTGGAATTAGATACCGTAAATTAGGTGTTATAAAAGTGGTATTGGAAACAGTTGGTATTTTAATAGGAGTGCAAGTATTATTGTGGAGTATTATAGCAATTATAAGATTTCCAATGGGGAGATTTTCTCCAGCACTAATGCTTATTGCATATATATCGTCAGTGCTTTATATTTCTAATAGATTGAAAAATATGAAATAAAATTAATAAATATGAGGCGTGCTTGTATGGGCACGCCTCATATTTGATGAGTTAGTTATACTGGAGTTCCCTGATAAATTAGGGTTAATCAGGAATAGGTACTGCCAGCCTACGACCATTCACCAGTAAGAGACACTTGATTACATTGTGACCCTGATTGTCAACTTTCTGCGTAATCGGAGATATGTCGCTGTCACAGAGACAGAGAAAATGCTTTTTTCCATTCATGGCAACATACTTCCCCTGATTATCATTCGTAACCGTAAGATAAATCTCTTTCATGTTTTGCCCTCCTTATGATGTGAATACTGTATGCAATAATAAACAAAGCATACAATATGTGTAGTATATTATATTTATTATATCATGTTGACATAAATAAATCAAATTTTTCTTAGATTTATTTTATTAGTGTTTCTATTTGCCTCATTGTTTCTTCTAGTACTTTTTCTCTATTAAATGATGTATCAACAAACCAAATTCCTAATTCTTTACATGTATGTTCAAAATATTTGCTTCTTGACGTCCAATGTTTTGCATGACCTTTCATATATTCTTCTGTTTGACCATATGTCCAATCAGTTTCCTTCTCATATTTTTTGATTTGAATAAGGTGTTCTTTTTCAGTTTGATGAGGATAACCGAGAAAAATTATTAATGTATCATCTCTATAAAATAATTCGTTTGCTTTTTCAGGAGAAATGTCACAAGTATCGATAATATAATTAAAATCTCCATCAATTTTTTTTATACTTCTATAAAATACATATGATAGAAATTTAGGGAAGTCTTCTAACATACCAGAAGAGCCTATTTGGCTATTAATATTATTTTGTGGTAAAACTTCACTAAAAGCTTTTCTAATGGCATCTCCAATTATAAGATTATAATTGGGATACTTTTTACATATCATATGTGCTAATGTTGATTTCCCAGAACGCGATGCTCCAAATATTGCTATATTTTTCATTTTTTCCTCGTATAATTAAAACATACAAAATATGCTAATTATACTCTCCTTTCTTTTAAAAATTTTGTATAATATATTTGCACTGTGGATTTGTTTCTATTTTTTTACAGCTTTGACTGTTTTGGGAGGCTCAAACCACAGATTTTTTATTTTAATTGTTGATTAGTTAGTTAACACTTTGATGTTTTATTATAATTGCGAGGATACAAGGTAGAAAGTTTTGTGGCAAACAAACAGTGCTAAAAATCTAACCAGGGAGGTGTATGTATATGATATATGTTGGAATAGATATATCTAAATACAAACACGATTGTTTCATCTGTAATGACTTAGGTGAAATTATCGTAGAAAACTTATCTTTTGAAAATACTAAAAAAGGATTTCAACAATTTCTTGATTTGTTGAAACCCTATGATAACTCTAATGTCCACATTGGTCTAGAAGCTACTGGACATTATGGTTTGAATCTGAAATTGTTTTTAGAAAAAAACAATTATACTTTTATGGAATTTAATCCTCTTTTAGTTAAAGAATTTTCTAAATCTTTATCTTTAAGAAAGACTAAAACTGATAAAGTTGATGCAATGACCATTGCTCAAAAACTTTTATCTGTTCCATATAAGCCAAATTCAAAACTATTTTATCATAAATATTCAATGAAATCACTATCTAGATTAAGAGAAACTTTAGTTAAGCAAAGAAGTAAGTATATGATTCAAATGACTAATATTCTTGATATTATTTTTCCAGAATTTAAACCTTTCTTTAGCAATAGATTTTCAACTACATCTTTGTATATCCTTGAAAAATATAAATCAGCAGATAAAATTGCTAATATGAAAGACTTTGATACTTTAAAATCATTATCTCGTAGTCATTTTACTTATTCAAAATTCATTAAATTAAAAGATTTAGCTAAAAATACAATTGGTGAATCTAATGAAATATTTGAATTGCAATTACAAATTCTTCTTAATCTGTATAAAGAAATTGATATTAAAATTGATTCAATAGATAATCAAATTTCTACAATTGTCAAGGAACTTAATCCACCAACTCTTTCTATTCCAGGAATTGGTGTAAATTCTTGTGCTACAATCATTTCTGAATTTGGAGACATTTCTAAATTTTCTAATCCTAGTAAAATGCTTTCTTTTGCTGGATTATAACCAGGTATTATTGAGTCTGGTACTATGGCTTCAAAAGGAAAAATGGTTAAGCGTGGTTATGGCTATTTACGATACGCTTTAATGAATGTAGCAATGGTTGTTATTGCAAATAACCATGTATTCTATGACTTTTATTTTAAGAAACGTGCTGAAGGTAAATGTCATAGAGTAGCTTTGTCTCATGTTTGCAAAAAACTTATTAGAGTTATTTACATCCTTGAAACAAAGAATATACTATTTGATCCGTCTTTATTAAGATAATTTATATCTTATCTTGAGCCTTAAAAAATCAATTTTGTTAAGGCTTATTTGGCATGGGATTTTTCCAATAATTTAACTTTTTAATTTTTTTTCTAAAAGTCTATTGACTTTTAATAGTTAGCCTCCTATTATATATCAATGATTATCATTATTCAATTTAATATTTGTTTCTTTGCTCTCTTGATACAAAATTATATATGAATAATTAACATTATTCAATATATAAATAGCATTTTTTTCAGATTAACATAATTGAAAAGAGTCTGGAATGTAGTAAAATAATGGTGTACTTGTAATACTATATTTGCCACCTTTTGAAATTAATCCTATTGAATTTGTTCTTTGAGTCCATCGTTTAGGACTTATTGTATAGAAAGATATTCCAATTTTATTAATTCTAATTTAACAGTATTCCGTGAAATTAAAATTTTGGTTGTTTAATTCTTCCAATAATCCTACATATAAAGCTGTATCTTTATTGCTTAGCCAATGAATAATAACATTTTTACATAATTTGCAAGTTTTATAAAATATTAAAATGCACACCTTAATTAAAATTTTAAAATCCGCATTGTGTTTTTTCAAAATTTGCATTTTTTGTAGATTAGTGCTATAATTAAGGTATTAAATAACTCGCATTGCGAGATTTTAGGAGGATTTATTATGACTACAATGGAAAGACACAGAAAGGCAGAGGATTATGGCATTATCGACAACATTGGCAAAAGGGTCAGGGCTGACAGTCAGTATGCTTTTCGGAGCGGTGATACAGCTGTAATCATTGGCTGGGGGTTGAGATATGCAGACAAGCGACCATTATACTTCATAAGGTATGAAAATGGTGAATGCGATAGCATTCCCGCTGGAGAATTTTTTGACCAAAGTGGATTCTCTTTCGTAGACTGAACCCATCCTCAAAATTCACACAATTAAGTGATGCCCAACCTTTTGTTATTGCATAATAAAAGGCTGGGCATTTAATATTTTATTATCTAAAAAATATTCTCCTTTCCAGAAAGAGAATATTTTAGTTTTATATACAAAAGACAACTCACAAACTTTATAGTTCGTAAGTTGTTATAAAATGGTGCCTTCACCTGGAATCGAACCAGGGACACAAGGATTTTCAGTCCTTTGCTC
>CAMUDX010000044.1 GCA_947087745.1 uncultured Clostridium sp.
AAACCTACGCCAATTTTCAAGACTGGTGCCATAAACCAACTCGACCACCTCTCCATATGTTACTAGCTTTCACTGGTAACAGTATTTATATTAACACATTTTACATTATATTGTCAATAGCATTTTTTGCAAATTAAAGAATTTATTTGTTTTGGATAATTATAAGTGAGTTATAAAATTATTTTATTAATCCTAAAATTCTTTCCAAATCATCATTTGAATTATATTCAATTATTATTTTGCCTTTTTTTCTTCCTGCATCTAATTTAACTTTTGTTCCAAAATATCCTTGGAATGTGTCTTCTATATCCTTAAATAAATGTTGATATTTTTCATCTACTCCAGGACTATTCTTTTTAAGTTTCGCTTTTTTCTCAGCTTGTCTAACACTTTCTCCTCTTTCAATCATTCTAATTGCCATTTCATATTGTTTTTTAGAGTCAGTAACTGCCATAAGTGCTTTGCAATGTCCTTCCGTTAATTTACCTTGCTTTACAAGTTCTAACACATCAGGATTTAAATTTAATATTCTAACAGAATTTGCTATACTGCTTCTACTTCTACCTAATGTTTTTGCTACTTGCTCTTGTGTCAAGTTGTATTCTAACATTAGATTTTTTATTCCTAATGCTTTATCATAAGCATTTAAGTCTTCCCTTTGTATATTTTCTATTAATGCTATTTCTTTATTCCTTCTTTCATCATCTTCTCGTATTATAGCTGGTATTTCTTCTAATCCTGCTATTTTAGAAGCTCTCCATCTTCTTTCTCCTGCTATTATTGCATAGTATCCATCTTTTTTTGTAACTACAATTGGTTGGATAACTCCATATGTTTTTATTGATTCTGCAAGCTCTTCTAATGATTCTTGATTAAATACTTTTCTTGGTTGGTCTCTATTTGGTTCTACTTCTGTTATTTTTAAACTCTTTAATGTATCATTTTCACGCATTTGCTCATCGTCTATTATTGGTCCACTAAATAACGCATCTAGTCCCTTACCTAATCCTGTTCTTTTTGGCATCGTTATCATCCTTTCTATATATATTTTTTATTGATACATTTGTCTTTTGTTTTATACTTTTTCTAATTGTTATCTTCATTTTGTTTTAAAAATTCCTTTGCGAATTTCTCATAGCTCTTTGCACCTTTTGAATGTACATCAAATAAAGTTACTGGCATTCCATAGCTTGGTGCTTCACTTATTCTTACATTCCTTGGTATAGCAGTTTTATATACTTTATTTTCAAAATACTTCTTTACCTCTTTTACTACCTGATTTGAAAGATTTGTTCTTATGTCATACATTGTAAGTAATGCTCCTTCAATTTCCAAACTTTTGTTTAGATGTTTTTTTACTAAATTTACTGTATTTAATAATTGACCTAATCCTTCTAATGCATAATATTCACATTGTACTGGTATTAAAATGCTGTCTGAGGCAGTAAACGCATTTAATGTTATTAATCCTAGTGATGGAGGACAATCTATTAATATATAATCAAATTCAGCCTTTATCTCTTCTATCTTTTCTTTCAATCTTTGTTCTCTAGACATCATAGATACCAGTTCAACTTCTGCTCCAGCTAGATTTATATTTGATGGACAAACTTTTAAATTCTTAATATTGGTTTCCTGAATAGTCTCTTTTACAGTTGAATCACTTACTAATACATCATATACTGATAATTCAACTTCTTTTGTCACACCTAATCCACTGGTTGCATTTCCTTGTGGATCTGCATCAATTAACAATACCTTTCTTCCTTTTTTTGCTAATATTGCACTTAATGTAACTGTTGTTGTTGTTTTTCCTACTCCACCCTTTTGATTTGCAACTGAAATTACTTTTCCCATAATTATCACTCCGTTATACTTTTTATCGTTTTATTCTTATTATTAAATAAAATTTGTTTATTATACAACAAATTAAATAAATATTCGAAAAAATGACATACTAATAATATAAGAATATTACTAATATGTCAATGAATTTTCAAAATATTTTTGAATTTGTCATAATTTCCTATTTTCTTTTATATATATACCTGTTTTATCTGTAATAAATAGGTTTATGGTTTTTGTAAAGTCGTGGAACATTTTCCTTATAATGGCTCTTTTGATGGCGTACCTGCTTTTCTTGGGTATTTGTTTGGTGTTTCTTTTATCTTTTTTACTATAACAATTGTTCTTTTAATATCTGTATTTACTAAGGCAAAATTTTCTATTTTCTCAACCTTTCCTCCTAAAACTTCTATTGCTCTTTTGCTACTTTCTACTTCTGCTTCTATATCTGGACCTTTCATACATATACATATGCCTCCTACCTTCACTAATGGAAGCAAATATTCTACTAGTATATTTAAAGGAGCAACTGCTCTTGATGTTGCCACATCAAATGTTTCTCTATATTGTTTATTTTGACCTGCTTCTTCTACTCTAAAATGGATTGAATTTATATTTTTTAAATCTAATTTTTCAATTACTTCATTTAAAAAATTTATCCTTTTATTTAGTGAATCTAATAATAAAATGTCTAAGGTTTCATTTGATATTTTTAAAGGTATTCCAGGGAAACCAGCCCCTGTTCCAACATCAACAATTTTACTATTATCCTTTATCTCTTTTAATATTGTCATTGAATCAATAAAATGTTTTAATATTATTTCATTGGGCTCTGTAATTGCTGTTAAATTTATTCTGTTATTCCAATCTAATAATAAATTCATGTAGTTATAAAACTTCTCTTTTTGTTCTTCTGTTATTTGTGGAACAAATTCGTTCATTACTTGATAAAACTCTTCTTTTTCCATCTTTACAATCTCCTTCTTTTATTATTCTTGACTTTTTCTAGTTTGTAAATATATTAATAATACTGATATATCTGCTGGGGAAACACCTGATATTCTGGATGCTTGTCCTATTGAATGTGGTCTGTGCTTGTTTAATTTTTGTCTTGCCTCTAGACTTAATCCTTTTATTGTTTCATAATCAACATCTTCTGGTAATACCTTTTGTTCCATTTTTTTAAACTTTTGTACTTGCTCTTCTTGCATTTTTATATATCCCTCATATTTTACTTGTATCTCAACTTCTTCTTTTTCTAATTTTGTAAGTTCAGATCTATTTGTATCTATTTCTAGTAACTTTTCATATGAAAGCTCTGTTCTTTTTAATAGCTCTGAAAGCTTTGTACCTGTTGATAATTCTGTTGTATTGTTTTTTATCAAAAAGTTATTTACCTCTTGTGTAGGTCTAACAATTGTATTTTTTAGTCTTTGAACTTCTTTTTCTATATTTGCTTTTTTATCTAAAAACTTTTGATATCTTTTTTCTGATATTAAGCCTACTCTATATCCTATTTCTGTTAATCTTAAATCTGCATTGTCTTGTCTTAATAATAGTCTATATTCTGCTCTAGAAGTCATCATTCTATATGGCTCGTTTGTTCCTTTTGTAACAATATCATCTATTAATACCCCTATATACCCATCAGTTCTATCTAATATGATTGGCTCTTTCTCTTTTATCTTTTGTGTTGCATTTATTCCTGCAATCAGCCCTTGGCATGCAGCCTCCTCGTACCCTGAAGTACCATTTGTTTGTCCTGCAAAAAACAAACCGTCAATATTTTTGTATTCCAAAGACAATTTTAAATCTGCTGGGTCTATACAATCATATTCAATTGCATATGCAGACCTTGTAAATTCAGCATTCTCAAGTCCTGGTATAGTTCTATACATTGCAATTTGTACGTCTTCTGGTAAAGATGAACTCATCCCTTGTATATACATTTCATCAGTGTCTATTCCAATTGGTTCCACAAATATCTGATGACGTGGTTTATCACTAAACCTTACTACTTTATCTTCTATAGATGGACAATATCTTGGTCCTGTTCCTTGTATTTCTCCTCCGTATAATGGTGATCTATGTAAGTTTTCTCTTATTATTTTATGTGTTTCTTCATTTGTATATGTTAAATAACAATCAACTTGTTCAAAGTTAATTTCTTTGTCCTCAAACGAAAATGGTGATAGCCCATTTTCCCCTTTTTGAACTTCCATTTTAGAAAAATCTATGCTGTTTTTATTAATTCTTGCTGGTGTTCCTGTTTTAAATCTTACTAATTTTACTCCTATTTCTTTTAAACTCTCAGATAATTTATTTGCTGGAAAAACTCCATCTGGTCCACTTTCTTGACTAAAGTCCCCCATAAATATCTTTCCTTTTAAATATGTTCCAGTTGCAACAATAACAGCTTTCACATTATATATTGCTCCTACACTTGTTTCTATGCTTGCTACCTTTTCATTTTCTATATTAATTCGTGTTACTTCAGCTTGTTTTACACTAAGATTTTTTTGTTTTTCTAAAGTATGTTTCATTTCCATTTGATATCTTTTTCTGTCAGCTTGTGCCCTTAGTGAATGTACTGCTGGTCCTTTAGATGTATTTAACATCTTTATTTGTATCATTGTTTTATCTATATTTTTTGCCATTTCTCCTCCTAAAGCATCTATTTCTCTAACTAGATGTCCTTTTGAACTTCCGCCTATATGTGGATTACATGGCATATTAGCAACTGCTTCTAAGCTAATTGAAAAAATTAAAGTTTTCATTCCTAGTCTTGCTGCAGCTAAAGCTGCTTCACACCCAGCATGACCTGCTCCTATTACTGCTATATCATAATCCCCCGCAAAATATTTCATTTTAATCATCCTTCCTTTTGGCTTTTTGTATTCCTCTTTATATTACTTTGTGTTTCGTGGAACAAGAACACGTGTTTTCTTGTTTTTGTTTAATATATGCTTTTACTTGCATTAAAGTTTCATCATTACTTACCTAAACAGAATTTAGAAAATATTTCATTTATTATATCTTCACTTGTATTATCTCCCGTTATTTCGCCCATATAGTCAATTATATTTTTTATTGATATAGTTGCTATGTCTAAAGGTGTTTCTGTCTCTAAATCGATTCTCGCGCTTTTTATACTTTCTATACATTTACTTATTAATTTTTTGTGTCTTACATTTGTAATAACTAATTCATTATCCAAATTAATTTGATTTAAATTAAATAACCCTGAAATTTTATTTCCTAATTCTTCAATTCCAATTTTGTTTAATGCTGAAATTTTAATTATATTATTTGAAATCTTTTTTAGTTTTTCATTATTTTCATCTATTTTTGTTTCTAAGTCAATTTTATTAAGCAGAATTATGCATTTTTTATCTTTAATTAATTCCAATATTTCTATATCTTCTTCTTCCAATTCTTTTGAACAATCAAATATTGCTATAACTAAATCAGCTTTTTTAATCATACTTCTAGATTTCTCTATTCCAATTTTTTCTACTTCATCTGTTGATTTTCTTATTCCAGCAGTATCTATTAGATTTATAGGTATTCCATTTATATTTACCATTTCTTCAATAGTATCTCTTGTTGTACCTTCTATTTCCGTAACAATTGCTCTTTCTTCTTTTAGTATTGCATTTAATAATGAAGATTTTCCTGCATTTGGCTTTCCCACTATTACTGTTTTTATACCATTCTTTATTATTTTACCATTATCAAAACTTTTTTCTAAATTTTTTAGTTTTTGTTCTACATTATCTAGCATTTCTAGAGCTTCTCTATTTTGAACTTCTTCAATATCATATTCTGGATAGTCTATTGAAACTTCTATATTAACAAGAACATCTAATATATCTTTTTTTATTTCTTTTATCTTTTCTGATAAAAATCCTTCTAATTGGTTTATTCCTTCTGTTGCTTCTCTTTCCGATTTAGCATTAATTATATCTATTACTGATTCTGCTTGTACTAAATCTATCCTTCCATTTAAAAAAGCTCTCTTAGTAAATTCCCCTGGCTCCGCTAGTTCTGCACCATTTTTTAAACATAATTCTAATATTTTTCTTACTATTATATTCCCACCATGTGTATTTATTTCACACATATCTTCTGTTGTATAACTATATGGCGACTTGAAATATGATACTAAAACTTCATCTATTATTTTTTCATCTTCTTTTATATGTCCATACTTAATAGTGTATCCCTTTATTTCTTCTATATCTTGTTTTCGTTTTGGCTCAAAGATTTTACTTAATATGTTAAATGTATCTTTACCACTTATTCTTATAATCCCAATTCCTCCAACTCCGAGGTGCCGTAGATATTGATGCTATTGTACTCATTTTTTTGCTCCTTTTTTTATTTATTTTTTTCACTTTTCCTTACGGAAATAGTTGTTTTCAATTATATAAATATAAAAGTCAAAGACAGCAATCTATTTATTAGATTGAAACCTGAACTTTGACTTCCGATTTCTTATTCAATTATTTTTTATTAAAGATATTACTATTCTTCTTCTAGGCTCTTCTCCAATACTATCTGTTGATATTCTTTTGTTGCCTTGAAGGGCACTATGTATTATCTTTCTTTCATATGCTTGCATTGGCTCTAATGTTATTGATTTTCCTGTATTCATTACTACTTTTGATGTTTTTATTGCTAAGTCTTGTAATGTCTTTTCCCTTTTTGCTTTATAGTTTTCTATATCTAATCTTATAGCAACTCTGTTTTCAATCCCTTTATTTGCTACTGAACTTAAAACTGTTTGTAAGGCATATAAAGTTTCTCCTCTATAACCTATAAGAAATCCTGCATTATCTCCATTTATATCTATCTCTATTAAATCTTTCTGACATTTGACTTCATAAACTAGATTCTCTAAAATATTTATAGACAATTCATCAAGAAATTTCTTTACATTTCCTTCTGCTTTTTTTAATTCTTCTTCAGATACTATAATTTCTTTTCTTGTCTCTCTTTTATTTGATTTAGTTTCCTCTTTTAAAGTTATTTCAACTTTAACAACTCTTGGAGCTAATATGCTGAAAAAACTTTTCTTTTCTTCATTTTCAAGCACTTTTATATTTACATGTTCTTTTGTTGTCTTTAATTCTTTTAGTCCCCTCTCTATTGCTTCTGTTGTGGTTTTTCCTTCACTTATAATAGTTGTTGACATTTATTTACCCCCTAGTTTGACTTTATTTCAATTTTCTTCTTCCTTTATTATTTTATCTAATAATAATCTTTCTAGTAGCATTAAAATACTGTTTACTAACCAATATAATGCTAGTCCTAGTGGTGCTAATAATGCTACAGTTAAGTACATTATAGGAAATATCATTGACATATTTTTATTAACTTGATTCATTGCATCCATCATGTCTTCTTTGTTCTCTTGTTCTTTTCCCTCTTCATCTACTACCTTATTTTCTTGCTTCTTAATTTTTGTTTTCTGTGTAGACATTGTAATCTTCATAGTTATAAAAGAAATAATTACATATATAACAGGTAAAATGAATACCTTCCAATCAGAAGTGTTTTTTGAAGGAACTTTACTTAAATCTAATCCTAAAAATTCCATGTTTATTTGCATATTGTCTATCTCTTCTGATTTAATATCTTCCCTATCAATTTTTTTAATCTCGTTTATATTCCTTATTATATCTATTTCTGGATAACTTGATTCTGTTGCCAATTCTTCTTTCACGATAGTTTTGTATTTATCTATACTTCCTGTGTCTATCTTTTTCATGTATGTTAATGGAGATTGTACTAAATAAAATATAGATAATAACAATACTAATTGTATTATTGCACTGAAACATCCACTAAATGGACTCATATTCTCTTCTTTATATAATCTAATTGTTTCTTGATTTAGCTTTTCTGGGTCATTTTTATATTTAAATTGTATCTCTTTCATTTTCTGTTGCATTTTTGCACTTTTTTTCATAGTCTTCTGTTGTTTTATTGATATTGGCAACATCACTACCTTTATTATTATACAAAATATTATTATTGAAACACCATAATTTCCAATTATATTATATATAAAATTTAATAAATATCCAAATAAATTGGCAAAAAATGCCATCATATAAATTCCTCCATTCTATTTTAATGGATCATAACCTCCTTTTGAAAAAGGATTACATCTTAATATTCGCCAAATACCTAACCTTAGTCCTTTTATTGTTCCATACTTCTCAATTGCCTGTATAGTGTATTCTGAACACGTTGGATAATATTTACATTTTATATTGTGGCTATGTAACCATAGCGATATGTTATTTTGATACCATTTTATTATTTTTATTAGTATTTTTTTCATCTTACTCTTCTATAAAAACTTTAGCTTTATCAAATATATTTATAATATCCTTTTCTATATTACTAAAGTTAGCATTTTCTGTACCTTTATTCTTTTTCCAAAGAAAAACTATAGATTGTCCATATTTTATTTTTTCTTCATTCTTATAGTAGATTTCTCTTACTAATCTTTTTATTTTGTTTCTTTTTACAGCCTTCCCTACTTTTGTACTTATAGCAATCCCTAAGTAATTTTGTTTTCTCCTATTTTGTAGAATTAGGGATTCTATATATTCTCCTGAATAGTACCTTCCCTTTGATAAAACTTTTCTAAATTCATAATTCTTTTTTAACATTTTTGTTTTTTTCATGTTTCTTCTTCCCTTCCTAGATATTTTTATAAATTAAAGAAAAAAGAAACTTAAAGCTCATTATAAATGAGCTTATTTTTAAGCACAGATTTTTTTTCTTCCTTTGGCTCTTCTTGCTTTTAATACGTTTCTTCCTGCTCTTGTTTTCATTCTTTTCATAAATCCATGTTCTTTCTTTTCTTGTCTTTTTTTAGGTTGGAATGTTCTTTTCATTTTAGCACCTCCTATTTATATCATTTTATATAAACTATATACTTACATTAAGAAATGTATTTTTATATACGGAAATCAATATTTCCTTAATTCTAATGTAAAATAATACTTTTTTTGTCGTATTAAAAATGCTTCTTCTCTTACGCAAATACAACAAGTAGTACAATTATATAATATTTCAAATTGTTTTGTCAAGTTATTTAAACTTTTTTATAAAATTTTTTTTATTAGTCAAAAAAGTATTGCTTTTTGTTTTTTTTTGTTATATATTTATAATATTATTATGGATTTTTCTACGGAAATATAAAAAGCAAAGAGATGAAATCCAATAATCTGCTTGAAAGGATGTTTTACTATGCAAATAGATAAAGAGGAATTATTATCAAAAACAAAAGAACTATTAAAAGATGAAGTTACAACAATTACATATCAAACTTGGATACAACCTCTTGAAATAGAGAGTATAGAAAACAATCACATTGTATTCAAAGCAGTATCAGAATATCACAAAGATTCTATAGAAACTAGATATTCTCCATTGATATTAAATACTTTAAAGTTTATAACCAATAAAGATTGGTCTTTTTCTGTTGTATGGAAAGATGAATCTTCAAAAATTGATACAGTAATTACATCAGAAAAAGAAATAGATACAAATTCAGATGTAACACAATATACTAATAAAACTCTAAATCCTAAATATAACTTCGATACATTTGTAGTAGGAAATAATAATAGATTTGCTCATGCAGCTGCGCTAGCCGTAGGAGACAAGCCTGGAGAAGATTATAATCCTCTATTCTTATATGGAGGAGTAGGTTTAGGAAAAACTCACTTAATGCATGCCATAGGAAATAAAATATTAGAAAACAATAAAAAAGCAAAAGTATTATATGTAACATCTGAAAATTTTACAAATCAATTAATAAATGCTATAAAAGATTACAAAAATGAAGTTTTTAGAAATAAATATAGAAATATTGATGTACTTTTAATAGATGATATACAATTTATTAGTGGAAAAGATAGGGTACAAGAAGAATTTTTTCATACATTCAATTCATTACATGAAAATGGAAAACAAATAATAATATCAAGTGATAAGGCACCAAAAGATATAGCTTTATTAGAAGATAGATTAAAGTCAAGATTCGAATGGGGACTTTTAGCAGACTTATCAAGTCCAGATTATGAAACACGTTTAGCAATATTAAGAAAGAAAGCTCAAGAAGAAAGCATAATAGTAGAAGATTTTATTTTATCAAATATAGCAAATAAGATAGATTCAAACATAAGAGAATTAGAGGGTGTATTTAACAAAATAGTTGCAAGAGCTTCACTTACGCACAGTCCAATTACAATAGAATTAGCAGAAAAAACCATAAATGAGTTTAAAGCTCAAAGTGAAAAAGTAATATCAGCAGAATTTATAAAAGAAAAAGTTGCAAAATACTTCAGTATTAATAAAGATGACCTATCAAGTGATAAAAGATCAAATAATATTGCATATCCAAGACAAATAGCTATGTACTTATGCAGAGAAGTTGCAAATCTTTCTTTTCCAAGAATAGGTGAAGAATTTGGAAATAGAGATCATTCAACAGTAATGCATGCTTACAAGAAGATAGAAAAAGAAGTTAAGTCAGAAAGTAACACTAAACTAATTGTGGAAAGTGTTAAAAATATAATTATAGGTGAAGAACAATAATAATATAAATAAAAAAGAAAATTTTATAAAAAAAAAGTTTGCAAAAAGAGTGTTCGCATAAAAAAAATGTTTCTTTACTTACGGAACACCTATATAAGATATCAACATAGTTTTGTGGAAACCATGTTGATATAATGTGGGAAACAAAATTATAAACATTTAAAAAAATAAAGTGTGGAAATTACACAAAGTTATCCACTAAGTTATAAACAACATTTTTATTAGATATAATACATTTCAACAAGGTTTTCCACACTATCCACAACACCTACTACTACTACTACTAAAAATATTAAATAATATATAAAGGAGATGCGAAAAATGAAAATACTTTGTTACAAGGATACAATCCTTAAAGCCATTAATTCCGTAGTAAAAGCTGTAGCAACAAAAACTACAATGCCTATATTAGAAGGAATTCTAATTCAAACTAATGATGAAGAAATAAAATTAACAACCTATGATTTAGAAATAGGTATAGAATATATAATGAAATGTGAAGTACAAGAACAAGGAAGTGTAGTTGTTAATGCTATAATGTTTAGCGAAATAATAAGAAAACTCCCTGATAGCGAAATAAGTATAAATGTAAATAATAACAATTTGTTAGTGATAGAATGTGAAGGATCATTATATAAGTTAACAACTATGAATCCAGAAGAATTTCCAGAATTACCAAAAATAGAAGTAGAAAATTCAATAGAATTAGAGCAAGGTTTATTAAAAAATATGATAAGGAAAACTATATTTGCCGTAAGTTCAGAAGAAAATAGACCAATATTCACAGGTTGTTTATTTGAAGTAGAAAACAATAAGTTAAATTTAGTTGCAGTAGATGGATTTAGATTAGCATTAAGAGCAACTTATTTACAGAATAAATCAAATAACTTCTCAGCAGTTATTCCAGGAAAGACATTAAATGAGGTAAATAAGATACTATTAGATAATTTTGAAAATGTAAAAATAGGAATATCAAAAAATCAAGCATTATTTGAAATGGATAATTGCAAGGTAGTAACTAGAATATTAGATGGAGAATTTTTAAATTATAGAAGTGTAATACCAAATAATTGGGAGACAAGAATAAAAGTAAATAAAAATAATTTACAAAATAGTTTTGAAAGAATAAGTTTAATAGCTGCTTCAACAGTTGAAAAAGAGAAAAAGTATCCAGTTAAAGTTTCCGTAGACATTGGGAAGATTACAATATCTTGTACTAATCAAACTGGAGATGCAAAAGAAGAACTATTTGTTTCTTCTGAGGGAAAAAATATAGAGGCAGGGTTTAATCCTAGGTATTTCTTAGACAGTTTAAAAGCCATAGATGAAGAAGAAATATTCGTAGAATTTGGAAGTAATATTTCACCATGTTTAGTAAAATCTGTAGAAAATAATGATTATATATATATGATATTACCAATAAGATTAAAAGATTAAAAAAAATAATTAATTAATTAAAAATATATTAAAAAAATAATTAAAAAAAATTATACACAATTGGAGAACAAAATGTGGATAAAAGAATTAGAATTAAATAATTTTAGAAATTATGAAAATAAAAAAATAAATTTTAAAAAACATATAAATATTTTTTATGGAGAAAATGCACAAGGAAAAACCAATATTATAGAGGCTTTATTTTTAGGAAGCATGGGAAAATCTTTTAGAACAAATAATGAAAAAGAATTAATTAAATTTAATAAAGAAAATTTTTTAATAGAAATTAATTATGAAAAATCAGATAGAGAAGGAAATATAAAAATAGAATTAATTAATAAAAAAAATATTTATTTAAATAATATTAAATTAAAAAAATTAAGTGAACTTTTAGGAAATATTAATATTGTTATTTTTAATCCAGATG
>CAMUDX010000045.1 GCA_947087745.1 uncultured Clostridium sp.
GCATTCATGTTTTGCTGTATTTCCTCTTGTGTTAATGCTCTTTCATATACTCTTGCACTATATATTTTGGCATTTATAAATCCAGCTTCTGATCCATTTCTAACAGGATTACATCCCAAAGCCATTATTGTACTTGAATCTGGATTTTTTATTGTACCTTCTACTGCTGTACTAGCATGCAATACACCATCTACATATAGTTTTATTTCTTTTCCATCATATGTTCCTGATATATTATATACCCTATTTACATCTGCTAATTCAACTAATTCTGTTGCTCGCCATCCAACATTTTTTATATATACTTGTACATATAATTGTCCATAGTATACACCTATTCCCATTCCACCAGCTTCATAGTTACATACTAACAATGTTTCTCCTGATTTTATACTATTTAATTGAAAACTAGCTTCTAATGTCATATTTGCTTTATCTCTTACTTGACCTATATTTACCCAGTCATTTCTTCCATCAAATTCTAGATATGTATCTGTGAATGTTGCTCCATATACTGTTGCATCATAATTTCCTGATAAATCTTTCCATACTGTTGTTTCATTTGAGTGTCCATTTCCTAAATTATTTTTTGCATCATAGTATCTTATTAATCCATCTTTTACTACTGTTGCCTCTCCTGTTATTATTGCTTTTGGTGCAACATTATCAAATTTATATGGTCCAAATCTATGGTATGTTTCTCCTCCTATTTGTTGCATTTCACCTGTTTCTTCACTTATGCTTCCTGCATTATAACTTATTCTTTTTACAAATAAATAATATGTTCCTGTTTTTCCTTCTCCTATTGTAAATTCTTCTCCACTTTTATAGTTTTTCCATTCGCCTCCTATTAATTCTGTCTCACTTGTTGATAAGTAATATTGGTAATCTTGTCCTTCCCAATATAATATTGGATAACCTTCATTTATGTTTTGGCTATCATTTTTGTATGAATTTCCTAATGTTTCAGCATATGTTTTTAGCTCATCTAATGAAATCTTTCTAACATCACTAATTGAAGGATAAGAATGATTTTGTTCATTATAAGGTAGCGCATTTGATGTATAATATGTATTATTAATAGTTAGAGCAGATGTGCCGTTCCCATTAATAGATCCACTCATTTGCCCATCACCAAATCCACTAATGTTTCCTATATTGTAGCAATTAGAAATTGTAACTTTTTTTGTTTCGTATGTACCTACGCTACCATTTATTCCTCCTGCCATACTATAATTTATTGATGTACTTCCCTCTCTGTTTGCTATTATATCTCCCTTATTATAGCAATTTGTTATATATCCTTTGTCTGAAATTCCATTATCTACAGCTCCATTAATTCCTCCTATATATTCTGCGTCATATCCCCCACCATAGGTCGTAGCTTTAATTGTTGCTTTATTAAAACAGTTATAAATACTTCCATAATTTATTCCATTTATACCACCAATAATTATATATCTCCATCCTGATGTAATTGTTGTTATATTATATCCTTCAATTGAACCACTTAGTATTCCACAGTTTTTAATAGTCCCATTATTATAACCACTTATCCCTCCTATAGCTGAAGATTCATTTATGGTTTTATAATCATAAATGAATACGTTACTTAGTAATAAATTCTGGATAGTCCCATCATTTCTGAAAAATAGCCCTGAAGCACTATATTGATTACTATTTATATACAAGTTACTTATTGTATGGTAATTTCCATCAAATGTCCCTGCAAAATATGTATCTGTATTTCCTATTGGTAACCATGAACCTATTGTATCTGAGCATACTGCAGTCATATCTATATCTGACATTAAGTATACTGTTTTTCCTGCATAGTCATTTCCACCATTTACACTATCTCTAAATGTTACTAAGTCGTTTACATTGTAAATATATGTTGCATCTTCTTTATTTACTTCTGTGTCTAAATTTACTTCAATAGTTACATTTATTGATTTTGCATATTCTGCACTCAATGGATTAACTGTAATTTTGGGCGGAGGTGTTAAAGTTTCCTCGATATTTACTTTTTCATTTTCTATTTCAGTTAATGTTTTCAAATCCATTTGTCTTTTTTCACTAATTATGCATATAACTGAAACTGAAATTAACATTATTATTAAACTTATCCATATTATGATTGCAGTTTTTTTATCTTTTGCTTTATTCATGACAATTCCCTCACTTATTAAATATTATATATTAATATTTTAATACTTATTATCCATATAGTAAATGGCAGAATATTCTTGATTTTTAGCTTTTATTCTGTTTGTATTAGGGAAACCCTTTTCATCGAATTTATTACATTTTATTATCTTTTTCGTTACACTTGTTTTTCTATTACATGTTTGCACTATGATTTTAGTGTAAATATGTTTACAGTTCTTTTTATTTATTGATTTCCCTAGGATTATTTCATTTTTTGGTATCATAAAAACACCCTGAATTTATTTCTAAACTCAAAGTGCTTTTGTTTCTTTTAATTAACCTATATATAGTCAATATAATTTTTGCCACTATAATACATATGTGAAATATATACTATCATATTATTATCATCTATTGTGTAAAGTATAACATAGTTATTTATTACTATTTTCCTATAGTTTCTTTTTAGTTCATCAATTTTCCCAATTTCTGTATGTATTTTGGGTGCATGTTTTAATAGATGCACCTGTTCTTCTATTTTTTTCATTAATCTTTTTGCTGCATTTCCAGCATATAATTCTTCTGCAATATAATCGTATATTTTTCTAATCTCTTTATATGCTGTTGGTGTAATTATTACTTTGTATTTATTAGTATTCATATTTCTGTCTCAACTCCTCAAAGACAACATCTGAATCTATACCTTCTTCATTTTCTATTTCCTCTTCTGCCTTTTTTAATTTTTTTATTATATCCTCTTTTATACTTTTTTTCATATATTCTTCCATACTCATAATTATAACATCATTTTTATTGTTTTTACTTATTACTATTTCGCCATATCGATTTACAGCCATTTCTATTTCTTGAATATTTGTTACTTGTTGCATTTTCAACACCTCTTTCTTTTATACTGTTTATAGTATAGCATAAAACTGCATACTTTTGAATACTTATTTATGATTTTTTAAATCTATTATCTGTAAATATTTATATTATATGCGTATCATATTAGATTGCATAACAAATATTAAAACAAACTTAATTGATTACTCTCTGGCATACCTTTTAGGCAACCGAAATTTCGTAATAATTCTATAATAGAAGTACCTATTTTAGCACGAATTCTTAAATCATCTATAGACATAAATGTTCCATCTTTCTTTGCTTCCTCAATTCCTTCTGCTGCAACTGTTCCTAATCCTGGTATACTATTTACTGGTGGTCTTATTTTGCCATCTTCGATTTTAAACTTTGTTGAATGTGACTTATATAAATCAATTGGTAAAAACTCAAAACCTCTTTGATACATTTCATGTACAATTTCTAAATCATCATACATATCCTTGTCCTTTTGTGTTGCATCATTTCCCATCATTTCGATTTCTTTCATTTTGTTTTTAACCTTTTCATCTCCAAAAATCATGATTTCGCTATCAAATGCCTTTGCCCTAATTGTAAAATATGCAGTATAATATGCTAATGGTTTATGTACCTTAAACCATGCTATCCTAAAAGCATTAGTTACATATGCTGCTGCATGTGCTTTAGGAAACATGTACTTTATCTTTTCGCATGATTTTATATACCATTCTGGTACATTATTTTCTCTCATCATAGTTTTGTATTCTTCCCATTTCCCTGGGTCACTTAATGCCTTTCCCTTACGAACTGTTTCCATTATTTTAAATGCTGGGTTTGGTGCTAAACCTTGTTTTATTAGATATATCATTATATCATCTCTACAACATATTGCCTCATTTAATGTAACTGTTCCATCTTGTATTAGACTTTGTGCATTTCCTACCCATACATCTGTACCATGTGATAATCCTGATATACGTATAAGTTCATCAAATGTTGTTGGTTTTGTATCTACAAGCATCCCTCTTACAAATTTTGTTCCAAATTCTGGTATTCCAAAACTTCCTACTTCTGAATGTATTTGCTCTGATGTTACTCCTAGTGCTGTTGTTGAGCTAAATATAGACATTGTTTCTTTATCGTCTAGTGGCACTTTTGTTGGGTCTATACCTGTTAAATCATATAACATTCTTATTACTGTCGGATCATCATGTCCTAGTATATCTAGTTTTAACAAATTTTCATCTATTGAGTGGTAATCAAAATGTGTTGTTACTATATCAGAACTTGGGTCATCTGCTGGATGCTGTACTGGGCAGAATTCATATATTTCTCTTCCCTTTGGTACTACTATTATTCCTCCTGGATGTTGTCCTGTTGTTCTTTTTATTCCTGTACATCCTACTGATAGTCTTCTAGTTTCTGCTTTTGTTATCGGAATGTGCCTTTCTTCAAAATATTTCTTTACATATCCAAATGCTGTTTTTTCTGCAACTGTACCTATTGTTCCAGCCTTATATGTTGTGCCTTTTCCAAATATTACTTCTGTGTATTTATGTGCTTTTGCTTGATATTCTCCTGAGAAGTTTAAGTCTATATCTGGCTCTTTGTCTCCATTAAATCCTAAAAATGTTTCAAATGGTATGTCTAGCCCATCTTTTGCCAATCTTTCTCCACATTTTGGGCAATCTTTATCTGGTAAGTCAAATCCATTTTTGTATCCATAATCTGTAAAGTCTGAATATTTACATTTTGGACATCTATAATGTGGTGGTAATGAGTTTACTTCTGTTATTCCTGTCATATTTGCTACAAATGATGATCCAACAGACCCTCTTGACCCTACTATATATCCATCTTCATTAGATTTCCATACTAATTTTTGTGCTATTATATACATAACTGAGAATCCATTTTTTATTATAGAGTCTAATTCTTTATCTAATCTTAATTGTACTATCTCTGGAAGTTCTTCTCCATATAGTTCATGTGCTTTTGTATATGCTATATCTTTTATAGTTTGTTCGCACCCTGGTATGTGTGGCGGACATTTTTCTGGAGATATTGGGCTTATTTTTTCGCACATATCTGCAATTTTATTCGTATTTGTTACAACTACTTCATATGCCTTTTCTTCTCCTAAATAGCTAAATTCCTTTAGCATTTCTTCTGTTGTTCTTAAGTATAGTGGTGCTTGACTATCTGCATCTTTGTATCCTTGCCCCGCTTCTAATATACGCCTATATATTTCATCTTGTGGGTCTATAAAATGTACATCTCCTGTTGCTACTACTAATTTGTTTTGTTTTTCTCCTAACTCTATTATCTTTCTATTTATATCTTTTAAGTATTCGTAATTCATTACCTGTTCATTTCTTACTAAGTAATCATTATTTCCTAATGGTTGTATTTCAAAGTAATCATAATCTTTTGCAATTTCTTCTATCTCTTCATCTGGTTTTCCGAGTAATATTGCTTTGTATAATTCACCTTCACTGCATGCACTTCCTAATATTAGTCCTTCTGAATATTTTTTGTACATACTTTTTAGTATTCTTGGTTTTTTATAAAAATAATGTAAGTGTGAATATGATATTAATCTATATAGATTTCTTAGTCCTACATAGTCTTTCGCTAATATTATTGCATGATATGTATCTAGTTTTTTATATGCTTCTTTCTTGGTTTCTGAGTTTTGTGCATAGTCATCTATATTTTCTACTTTTGTTATTCCTTTTTCCTTTATTTTGTCCATCATTATTCTAAATACTTTTACTGTTGTATCAACATCATCTAATGCTCTATGTGCTACTTCAACTTTTATTCCTAATTCACTTGCTATTTTCCCTAGTTTGTATTTCTTCATATTTGGAAATACATCTTTTGCAAGTGTTAATGTATCTAAGTATGTAAAGTCAAATTCATATCCTAATTCTTTGGCATTATGTTTTAAAAAGCCTATATCAAATTTCGCATTATGTGCTACTAATACTGACCCTTTTATGAATTCTAACATTTTTGGAAATACTTTATCTATTGTTTCTGCGTCTTTTACCATATCATCTGTTATATTTGTTACTTCTACTACTTTTTGTGGTATAGGTTTTTCTGGGTTTACAAAACAGCTGAATTCATCAATTACTTCTCCATCTTTATATTTCATTATTCCTATTTCTGTTATCTTTTCTGTTTTTGGAGAAAATCCTGTTGTTTCTAAATCCAATACACAATATGTTGTGTCTATACTCTGCCCTTTTGCATTTGTGACAGCTGGCATTTTATCTGGTGCTAAATATGCTTCTACACCATATATTACCTTGATGTCTGCATTTGTTTTCTTTAGTAACTTATGTGCTTCTGGAAATGCTTGTACTACACCATGGTCTGTTATCGCTATTGATTTCATTCCCCAACTTATTGCTCTTTTTATTAAATCTGTTGCTGATGTCATTGCATCCATTTGACTCATTTGTGTATGCATATGTAGTTCTACTCTTTTTTCTTCTGAATTATCTTCTCTTTTTACCTTTTTTACCCCTAGGCTTTCTATTATTGTATTTGCCATTACTGTTAGCTCTCCTGTTGCCATGTCTGTTTGTACTGTTCCTTCTATTTTTACTCCTTTTGCTTTTTCTATTCTTCCTATTATTTTTTTTGCTTTATTTTTTTCTAAGAATGCTTTACATGTTAATGTATATGTTCCATCATATAACTCAAAACTTAAAAGTATTTTCCCTGACTTAGTTTCTTTGCTCTCCATGTATGTTATTTCACCATCTATTGATACTTTTCCATCTTCTTCTGTTAAATCTTTTATTTTTACCTGTTTCTCTTTGATTTCTATGTTTCTTCCTAATATTAGTGGTGTATCTTCTTCTGCTTCTTCTGGCATTTCTGGTATTTCTGTTTCAGTTGCTATTATCGTATTTGTTATTATTGTTACATCTCCTGCATATGTGTCTAATTGTGCCTTTCCAGTTGTTTTTATTGTTTTTGCTTTTTGTATTTTTGCTGTTACTTCTTCTCCTTCTTCTATATCTTTAGTAAACGACTTACATATGATTAGTCCTGTTCCATCATATATTTCATATATTATCATTCCTTTACCTGTTCTAGTTTCTTTACATTCGCAATTGATAATTCTTCCTTCTATTGTTACCCTTCCACTTTCTGCATTTATTTGTTTTATTGATACAATTCTTTCCTTTGCTTTAGTTGCTTTTCCCATTATATATTCATTTTCTTTTTCTATTGGTAGATAGTCTATATTCTCTGATATATATTCTTCTGGTAGTGGAATCCCTGATAGTACTTGGTTATATTCTTCTGCTTCTGTTATATTATTTTGTTGATTTTTTTTATTGCTTTCTAATGTTTCTATTTCTTTGTTATCTACTACTTGTTTTTCTTTACTATCACTTGTTTCTTTTTCATGTCTTACTATTTCTTTTGCTTGTTCTACTGCTTCTTCTACTAGTTTTTTGTTTTGTTCTTCTAACTCATTTTCTTCTTGTTCTGTTAATGTCTCATACAAATTTATAGTATATGTCTTTCCAAATATATTTTTTATTACTTTTTCTAACTCTTTGTCTAACTTTCTTGTTTTTAAAAATTCTGCTCCTCTTATATGCATATTTACATTTATTTGTTTTTCTGTTACTTCTATCGTGCTTTTTAGTAATAGCATAGGTTTCATTAATGGATACTTGTGTGTCATATATGCTATTATGTTTTTCCATTCTTTTTCTATATCGTTTATATCTACCTCTTCTGCATATTTTATTATTATATTAATTTGTTCTAATTTGAATCTTTCTTTTAAATAACTTTCAAAATACCATATTTCCTTTATTTCTAAATATGTACTTGATTGCAATTCTATTTCTAATATATTTTTCTTCTTTGTTAAGCTCATTTTTTCTATCAGTGCTTTGTGTATGTTACTTTGTGTCTTGTAATCACTAAATATTTCTTTTACTCGCTTTAATTCATTCTGATTTGACATTTCTCTCGCTCCTTTGCATGTGTTTATTATATAATTTTATAATTAAAAGTACAAGTTTTTGTTAATTTTTAATCTTAATTTATATATTTTTGCAAAATTAGACAAAATCTCTTGTAAAAAACAATCAAATTGTATATAATGTGTTTATAAATTTTTTAAATATGAAAGGGGATTAAAATGGAAAACGAAAACGTACAACCAAACCAAACACCAAATGGTTCAAATGGAAACAATATTGTTTCAACTATTACTAATTTTGTAAAATCTAATACTAAATTAGTAATAATTGCTGTTGCTATACTTTTAGCAGTAATTATATTAATTTCAGTAATATCAAATGTAACAGGAGGACCAAAACAAGCTACAAAAAATTATATTTCAGCTATGAACAAAATGAATGCAGATAAGATACTATCAACAATGGATATAAAGGCTTCAATCGCTTACATTGCTTGCTATAGTAGTTCATCTAATTTTAGTGAAGAAGATTTTAAAAAGGCTTATAAAGAAGTATCAAATTCTGATGTTAAAGAATTCAAAAAAGCATTTAAGGAAACTTTAGACTCTACTCTAGATACTATTAAAGAATATAATTATTCTTATAAATTACTAGAAATTAAAGATGTAGAAGAATCTAAAAACTGCAAAGACTTATACAAAGTTGAAGCAAAAGTTAGAATAACTTACAAAGATGATGATGGAGACAAACAAGATATAACAAGTACAATAAATTTAATTGCATATAAAAACAAAATTGTAACTGTAGATATGAGTAGTTTAATGGACTAATATCTTTAATAAATAAAATATAAGCGAGTAACTTAATTAGTTTAAGTTATTCGTTTATTTTTTAGTATTTTTTTTTCCATTCAGTTTATACTAACTCTATATAAACACCAAAACCATTCATATTAAATATAGAGGAGCTGATTAAATGTCTATTTCAAAGGAAACTGTAAAAGTAAAAGAATTATATGGAAAAGAATGTGTTACACCAAAAGAACAGTTTATAGATAATAATAAAATTAAATTAAGTGGTCTCACAGATTCACAAGTAGAAGATAACCTTAAAAAATATGGTCCAAACGAGATAGACCAAGCAAAACCTAAAAAATGGTATCATTATTTTACCGAAAGCTTATTTAGTCCCTTCAATTCTATTTTATTAGGAATTATACTTGTACTTTGGTATACAGATGTAATTCTTCCTGATACTCCTAGTTACGCTAACATTATTGTAATTCTTGTATTAGTTTTAGCTAGTACTCTATTAGACTTTTTTGAAGAGTTTCGCTCTAACAAAGCTGCCGAAAAGCTAAAAGACTTAGTTGCTACTAGTAGCACTGTTATTAGAAATGGAAAAGAAACTTCAATCAGTATGAAAGACATTACTTTAAATGATATTGTTATTCTTCAGGCTGGTAGCATGATTCCTGCAGATTTAAGAATTCTCGAAGCAACAGATTTATATGTAGGTCAATCCTCTTTAACGGGAGAATCAGATGCTGTTAAAAAACTTGTAAATTCAGAATTACTATTTGATGAAATCGATAGTATATCAGATTTAGATACTATATGTTTTATGGGCACAAATGTTATTAGTGGAGGAGCTACTGGGGTTGTTATAAAAACTGGCAATGATACTTATTTAGGAAAAGTTGCACATACATTAACTAGTGGTAAGCCGAAAACCGCTTTTCAAAAAGGCGTAGAAAGTATAAGTAAACTATTAATTCGTTTCATGTTAATTTTAATTCCAATTGTTTTTGTATTAAATAGTTGGAAACATGATACTCTTACTGCCTTTACTTTTGCTGTTGCTATTGCAATTGGTATTACTCCGCTTCTGCTACCAGTTATTCTTTCTTCAAGTTTATCAAAGGGTGCAATTCGAATGTCGAAGAAAAAAACTATTGTCAAATCTCTTGATTCTATACAAAGTTTTGGTGCAATGAATATTCTATGTACAGATAAAACGGGTACTTTAACTGAAGATAAAATTGTTCTTGAAAAGTATCTTGATATAAACGGGGAAGAAGACTTACGTGTTTTAAAACATGCCTTTTTAAATTCATATTTTCAAACTGGCTTAAAAAGTAACATTGATGAGGCTGTTATTAATCGTGGATTAAAAAATGATATGGGGAAATTTTCTGAAAGCTATAAAAAAATTGATGAAATCCCTTTTGATTTTTCAAGAAGATGTGTATCTGTTATAGTTTCTGATGGTCAAAAATCACAAATGATTACTAAAGGTGCTGTTGAAGAAATATTAAATATGTGTACATTAGTAGATTATAAAGGGTCGGTCTCTCCTATAACTAAAGATATAAAAGATAATATAAAAAGAATTAGTAAAAATTTAAACAAAGATGGTCTTAGAGTAATTGCTGTTTGTCAAAAAAATGACATTAATCGTATTACAGTTTTTAATCCTTCTGTGGAGAAAAATATGGTCTTAATGGGATTTATTGGTTTCCTAGACCCTCCTAAAGAAAGTGCCAGAAATTCTATTGATAGTTTGAATAAACATGGAATTAGAGCCATCGTTTTAACAGGAGATAATGCTGATGTTACAGAGTGTATCTGTAAAAAAGTTAATATAAATTCCAATGGAATAATACTAGGTAGCCAAATAGACAAGTTATCTGATATAGGAGTGTTGCGTGTTCTTAGAAAAAATAATATTTTTGCCAAACTTTCTCCTATTCAAAAAGCTAGGATTGTTAGACTTTTGAAAGAATCTGGGAATATTGTTGGATATATGGGAGATGGTATAAATGATAGTCCATCATTAATTAATTCTGATGTTGGTATTTCTGTTGATACAGCTGTTGATATTGCAAAAGAGTCAGCTGATATAATTTTACTTGAAAAAGATTTAAATGTTCTATTAGATGGAGTTACTGAAGGCCGTAAGACTTTTTGTAATTTGATGAAATATATTAAAATGGCTGCAAGTTTTAATTTTGGTGAAGTTGTATCTGTTATAATTGCTAGCGTTCTTCTTCCCTTTTTGCCTATTACTCCTATACAATTACTTGTACAGAGTTTGCTTTATGACCTAGGACAATTAACTTTGCCTTTTGATAATGTTGATAAAGAATATTTACAAAGTCCTAAGAGGTGGGATATATCAAGTTTGAAAAAATTTATGCTTTTTATGGGTCCACTTAGTTCATCTTTTGATATGATTGTATTTGCTTCTTTATGGTTTATCTTTGGAATACGCCAAGCAACAATCTTTCAAACAGTTTGGTTTTCTTATGGTGTAGTTTCTAACCTTGTTGGAATGCATATTATCCGTACTGCTAAAGTTCCTTTTATGCAAAGTAATGCTAACAAAATGGTTTACTTTTCTTCTATTTTGCTTAGTGTTATTGCAATAATTGTTCCGTTTACTTGGCTTGGAAGAATTATAGGGTTAGTTGCTATTCCTCTAAAATACTTGTCTATTATTATTATAGTCCCTATTCTTTATTGCTTTGTTGCCTTGTTTGCTAAGAGAATTTATATAAAGAAATATTGTGAGTGGATTTAACTTATTTTATAAATAATTGTAGTTTAAATTATAAATTATTTGTATTACTGGTGTATCAGTATGGCTACTATTTTTGGAGCAAATATTATTATTCCTATTATTGCTGAAATAATTGCTTGAATTAGTACCGCTCCTGCTGATACATCTTTTGCGATTTTTGCTTTTTCATTTATCTCTGGCATTGCTATGTCTACAACTGTTTCTATGGCTGTATTTAGTAATTCTGCCGATATTACTGTTCCAAATAATATTAAGCATATTATCCATTCTGTTTTACTTATTTTTAATACTATTCCTAATGTTATTACAATAATCACTGCTAACGTGTGTATTCTCATGTTTTTTTCTTCTTTGAAACCTGTTATTATTCCACAAATAGCATATTTGAAACTATTTATTAATTTTTTTGATTTTTTCTTTGCTTCTGCCTTTGTTTTTATCTTTGATTCTCTTTTTCTTTTTTCCATATCTATACTTCCTTTATATCAATTTTTTATCCTATTGTTATATAATATTTTATCATATTATATCTTTATTATGTATTTTCTATTTTCTATTTTACTGAATAGAATACACTATAAATTTGTGCATCTCACAACAAAAAGTGGAATATAATTAATAATATTTTTAGAATAGCTTATTTTGCAGTGAGCGGGAATTCCCGCTCACTGCAAAATA
>CAMUDX010000046.1 GCA_947087745.1 uncultured Clostridium sp.
AATTATATCAAAGGACTTTCTTTTTTTCCATTCCGAAACCATTTTACACTATCAATCTTATAATTCTTTTGACTTTTGCTCCTTTATATGTTAATATATTTAATGTTATATTTAAATTTGTTCATGCCGATGTTAAGTTAGCTGTGCGAAATGAAATGAGCTACAGATAACTTATCAGTAAAATCGAGAATTTTAAATTTGTATATGCCGATGTGGCGGAACTTGCTGAGCCTGTTAAAGCTTAGCTTGTTACAGGCTCAGTATGTGTAGCATAGAATATTATTTAATTATATTTATATGCCGATGTGGCGGAACTGGCAGACGCACTGGATTCAAAATCCAGCGGGAAACCATGTGGGTTCAAGTCCCACCATCGGTACCAACGATGTATCTGTTCGAACTAAATTGAACAGATAGATACAAAAATCATTCAATAAAATGGATGATTTTTTGTTTACAAAAAATATCATTGTCTCGCACATCCCATGAGTTATGATTGTGAGTTATAACTCATGGGGGAGAACGCTTTAGTTAAGTACACTAAAGAAAGGAGATGTTACATAACTTTCTAACGAAAGTATGTAACCCACTATGACACTTTCAAAACTTCGTTTTGGAAAGGTGCCAATGGATTCCTTGCGGATGGCTCATAAATTATCTAATCTTATGAAGATAATTTATGTTTGGTTTAGCCAAAACAAAAGAATATATTTAATACCATTTATATATTATTTTGCTTATCTTAACAATTTATTTACATACCAAAACAAATTGTTAAGCTTTTTTTGTTTTTGTATAAATAGATATGGCAAATGATTGTTTATACACAATAAAAAGACCATAAGCTATATAACAATACTCTATTTACCTACATGAATACAATTTTAATAAGCTAAAACAAAATTTAAGTTTTAATACTCTTTTTATAGTGTGTATGTAAATAGAATATTGAACTTTGCACTCATGGCTTTCTTAATTACTTATAAATACTGGAAAAGTTTACTATTATTATTTTTAAAATTTTCACACTTTCTAATAACCAGATCGCAATCCTATAAGCGACTCGTTTTCGACTGGCATCTGAGGGATTGTAAAGTTCCAAAGAAGACATCAATATTCTTGTATCCTTATTGAATACACATAATATAATCACGAATTATGTAGATTGTCAACGGATTTTGCATTTTTTTTGATATGTATTAATTTATTCATCATATTTAATTCAAAAAAAGTGGCTATGAACCACTTTTTTTGCTTGAAGAACTGGATGATGCTTTCGCATCTGCAGATTGGTCACTATAATACGAACAGAATATCATTAAAACAGTCTTTTCATCAAGATTACAATTATCTGTAATTCTTACCTCAAAATCATTCATGAATAATTTTGAATTAAAGTCTGCTATTAGATTTCCGTCTACATCATACATTTCTCCATTGGTATTAAAAGTATTGAATGTGACATTTGCAATTTTCTCTTCATCCTTATTGTAAATATCGTATGATTCTCCAAAGATTTTAAACAAGCCTACCATCTCTTTCACAATATATTAATTCTCTAAATAAATTTCTTCAGCACAATGCTTATAATTGTTCATAAGCCCAGTCCATATTATATATTTAGCTTTTTTATGATTTTTTAAATGTTCTAATCTTAAATGACCATATTTTCCAACAATATAATCATTTTTGTAATCTTCCTTTTCCAAATATAAGTCAGGAACGAAAAAATCTTCTTCTTTGTGATTAAGTTATTTCTACCATAACTAAAACCTTCTAAAATTTAATTTTTCTACTTTTAGAACTATAATTTTATATCTGTTTTGCTGTCTTTTATAAAATATATTTTTAATAAAAATTAAAGTGTACTTAACTTAAGTCTACTAGTATAGGACTTATGACAAGATTAAAGTCCTATACTGCGAAGAAGTTTTATTATTCATTATTTTTCGTTTATCATGTTATGCTTAAAATTTTGTAATTCTGTATATATATCATACCAACTATAACATCTTATGATATTATCATTATTTATTTTTTCATTATATGGATGATCATAACAAATGACTGGTATTTCACTTGAAATACTCAATATATTTTCAGGTTTATCTTCTATCATTATATTAATATTCATTTGTTTACAGATTTCTGCTTTGGTTTTACTAAATAGGATATAATCATAATTAACATGATTTTGTAGTAACCATTGTTTAACAATATTTTGCATTTCATCTTTGTACTCATTTTCATATGTTGTAAATGAGCGAGAAGTTATAATATATATTTCATTATTGTCTATCTTTAATTTATTAATTATATCTGAAGCAAAAGGTCTAATGGAAATATTTTTTGAATATTCTAAAAGATTTTCTTTCCAAAATCCATTATATTGTTCTTCTGTTACTTCAAATATTTCTTTACTATCATATATGTCTTTATGTAATATGTATGGAATATTATTTTTAGTAAAATATTTTGTTCCATAATCTATAATATATCTATGTTCATCAGTTAGTACACCATCTATATCAATTCCTATTCGCATATTTATATTCCTTTCATTATAAATTTTTATTGTTATAAATAAAATCAACAATATTTACATGATTTATACCATCTCTTTTTTGAAGCAACATATCCATAGTAAATAAATATCTAGGATATACTTCTTTAATCATATATTTTATTACTTGTTTTTATATCTTTATCGAAAATTTGATTTATAACAGTAGAAGTATAAGTTATTTTTTCATCATAATTATCGTAATATAAAGACTTTGGAAATCCACCATTTCTAATGTATTCCTCAAATTTTAAATAAATATTTTCATTAACATTTTTATTTAAAAATCTTTTCATATCTACATATTCATAAAAAGAAAGGGTCATCATTTCTATTTCAATATATCTACCAGTTAATTTTGTTACCAATTCTCTACTCAAAAGATATGAATTTGATCCTGTAATAAAAATAGATATATTTCCTTCTTCTCTATAAGAATTAATTAAAGATTCAAAATCCTTTACGTTTTGTATTACGTCAATGAATAAATATTTAAAATCATCATCAATAATTTTTTCTAATTGTTTTGATGTTTTAATATCTTTGTATCTTTTTTTATCTAATCTATATAAATAATATCTTTTTCATTTATACCATTTTCCAATAGTTCTTTAATAATTGATTTTAAAAAGAAAGATTTACCACATCTTCTTATTCCAGATAATCATATCGTCTTTATAAAATCCACGAATTTTGCTTAAATAATTTTCTCTCTTATATATTTTTTCCATATCATCACCATAACTATATTATTGTATTTTTTTTTTAAAGTCAAGTTATCGACCAATTTTAAAAAATGATATTGCATTTTAATAAAAATGTTGTATAACTCTCATAATGATTGATATTTGTATCAATTGTTATGAGAGCCAAAAAAGTTGTAGATAATTACGTCAATGGTACCAGTAGAAATGTTTTAAGGTGTCCTATAGGACACCTTTTTGGTTATGAGAAAATCTTTTCTTCAATAGTTGTTGCTATTTCTTTCATTTGAGCATATAATACATCAACTTCATCCTGGCTAGACCTCTCTATATTCCCACTTATAGATATTACAAATTGGTCTTTATTGATATTGTAAATGCCAAATCCTATTAGAATTGAGATATTAAAATTAAAATCTTCATACATTAGATTAAAACTGTAAATCCCATCCGATATTCTTTCCCGAAACATTACTGTAGTACTTACCGTTCTAGTCAATATTTTTTTCCTTTTCCTAAATGCTAGTCTCATAACATTACCTCCTGCAATGTAATTTATTAATTACTACATTAATATTATACAGTATGTACACAATTATGTCAATATATTGTATTTATTTGAGTTTCGACTTTTTTTGGAAAAAAGGAAAAAAGTTATCCACAAAATAAAAAAATTCTATAAAAATAAGGAAAAACTTCGTCAGTTTGGTATAATTGAGTTGCGACACAAAATCCTTACTATGGTGTTAGAGATGGTTCAAGTGAAAGCAAAGAATATAAAAGAGGATATCATCATACAGAAATAGTTGGATTAACAGAAAATATGAAACAGCCAATCAGTCTATTTTCAAAAGTACATTCTTCTACATCAAAAGACTATGTGTCTGCTAATACAATTACATTTGAAGGAATTGATAAAATTGTAGAAATAGTGAACAAAAGGAACTTAAAGGGAATTTTTGTAAATGATAGAGGCTATGACATCAATGAGATTTTTAGACATTATTTTGAAAAGCAACAATATTTTATAATATGATTAAAAGAAAATAGAAAAGTATATTTAAACCATAAAAACCACAAAATTACTACAATAAGAGACTCACGAAATTGTAATATTATCATAAGATTAATATCAATCATCTTGTATTGTATTTAAAATTATAGTATACTACAGTAAATATTCGTAGGTACAGCGAATTATAATAATGTACCACTTTCAATACTGTTGCAGTAATTTTTGTAACGGAATGAATGATATAGGAGGTCTCATTATGCTTAAAAACAATAATCACAAGTACGAATGCAACACAGATAAGATTTGCTGTAAAATGCAAAAAGACAGTTTGCGGACTGCTATTTCAGGTTTAAAACGTGGCGACATACTTGCTGGTAATGCTATTTTAAATATCTTGGCAGAAATCAAAAATATTCTAGTCGTATATGATTGTCCTCCTGGAAACTGTTTATCTGCAAGGGTCGAATGGGCTTATAATCATATCAGACAAGGTACTTGTTGTATTTCTACAGGAGAAGAATTAAGGCTTAAGATGCTCATTGCTGAGTTAGAAGCTTTCTTGAATAACTAAATTGCAAATACTAAGTTTTATAGCTATAATAGAACTCTTGATAAGTACAAATTAATTAATGTTGTAACAAAAATGGAAGAAACATATGTTGCTTTCATTTTTGTTATTTTTTAAAGTTCTATCATTAATCTCTATCCCCATTTACATTATCAAGAATATTTTTACATTCTTCCCAGTCAATTACTTTAAAACAATCACTATCTTCAGATATTTTCTCCACAATCTCTCTTGTCTTATCTTTTGATGACAAATCAACAACTACTATATCTTTTGTGTAATTATATTCTTTCATATTATCCTTATTTCCATAAACTGAATTTAATAAATTTGAACGCAAAAAGCCCTCTATATTTTCTTCTTGATTTTTAGTTGCAATAATAAAGTAAATCCCATCACTATCATTTATTCCCCTAGAAGAATATGTATATGAATAAACTAGTGTTTTTATTATCTCTATAAGCCCATACAATGCTAGTGTCCATAATATTATATTTAATAAAAAATAAATCATAAGCTATCTCCTTATGATTTATTATATGTTTTTCATTCTCTTTGTGTTATTTATTTTATATAGTTAATTAATAATTATTATAAATTATAGTAACATTAATATAGCTTTTTCTGCTCCATCACCTTTACGAGGACCAGCTTTAACTATACGTGTATATCCCCCTACTCTACCTTCGTATTTTGGAGCAATTTCGTTAAATAGTTTTGAAGGTAAATCTATATTGTTTCCTTCGCTATCTTTAACTTTGTTTAATTTTCTCATTATTTTCTTTCTTGCATTTAATCTTGATGGGTTATCTTTTTGTCTACTTTCTGTAGTTTCTTCTTTTACTACCTTTAAGTATTCTTTTCCATTTTTGCTTTTTACCAATTCAGTAACTTTATTTCCTTTTGAATCTAGCTTCGCTTTAACAACTTTTACATCAACCATTTCAAAATTGTCTTTTTCTTTAATGGCTAATGATATTATGCTATCAACTATTGATTTTACTTCTTTTGCTCTTGCTTCTGTTGTTTCAACTTTTCCATGTTGAATTACATCTGTTGTTAAGTTTTTTAACATTGCTAATCTTATATCTGTAGTTACACCTAATTTTCTATTTGTAGCCAACTTTTTTTCCTCCTAACTTTCCTACTTATTCTTCTTCTTCAGCGAAATTTAGTCCCAATGAATGTAATTTTGCAATTACTTCATCTAATGATTTTTTACCTAAATTTCTTACTTTCATCATATCATATTCAGATCTACTTATTAAATCTTCAACTGTAGCAATTCCTGCTCTCTTTAAGCAATTGAATGATCTTACAGATAATTCTAATTCCTCAATTGATGTTTCTAATACTTTTTCTTTTTGAGATTCTTCTTTTTCTATCATTACTTGTGTATTTCTTGTTGCTTCTGATAAGTCAATAAATATGTTTAAGTGACTTGTCATCACTTTTGCTGCTAAGCTTAATGCTTCATGTGCTTTTAAACTACCGTCTGTCCAAATTTCAATTATTAACTTATCATAATCTACCATTTGACCTACTCTAGTATTTTTAATTTGATAATTAACTTTTTTTACAGGAGTATAAATTGAGTCTACTGGAAGTACAGATATGTCTTGATTTGGTTTCTTATTTTTCTCAGCTGGTGTATATCCTCTTCCCATATCTGCTGTCATTTCTATGTTTAACTTTCCACCTTCTGATACTGTTGCTATATGTAACTCTGGATTCATTATTTCTACTGTTCCATCTGTTTCTATGTCTGCTGCTGTTACTTCTCCTTCTCCCTTAAAGTTAATTCTTAATGTTTTTTCTTCATTTTCATCAAATTTTAGTCTTACATTTTTTAGATTAACTATTATTTCTGGTACATCTTCTACTACATTTGGTATACTAGAAAATTCATGTAAAACTCCTTCTATTTTTACACTTGTTATCGCACATCCTGTAAGTGATGATAATAGGATTCTTCTTAATGAGTTTCCTATTGTTACTCCATATCCTCTTTCTAATGGTTCACAAACAAATTTTGCGTAATTTTTTGTATTATCGATTTCTAGACATTCAATATTTGGCTTTTCGAATTCTATCATTTTTACCTCCTAATTTTCTTAAATGTAATTAAGATTACATATATTGTGTCTATATAAAGTGCATTGTTTCCATACCTTTATAGCACTAAAGAAACTATTTAGAGTAAAGCTCTACTATTAAACGCTCTTCGATTGGTATATCTATATCTTCTCTAGCTGCTAATCTAATTACTTTACCACTTAAAGTTTCGCTATTCTTTTCTAACCATTCTGGAACTGGTCTTGCTGAATTTTCTTCTACATTAATTTTTATTGCTCCTGTTTCTTTCTTTGTTTCTCTTACAGCTATCACATCTCCTGCTTTTACTAAGTATGATGGTATATCTACTCTTCTACCATTTACTTCGAATATTGCATGATTTACAAGTTGTCTTGCTTGTGCTCTTGAAGATCCATATCCTAATCTATATACTACATTATCTAATCTACTTTCTAGTATTTGTAATAGGTTTTCACCTGTTACTCCTTTTTGGTTTGAAGCCATTTCAAAATATTTTCTGAATTGTTTTTCTCCAACTCCATAGTATGATTTTGTTTTTTGTTTTTCTCTTAATTGTGTACCGTATTCAGAAAGTTTTGCTTTCTTTTGTCCGTGTTGTCCAGGTGCATAATTTCTTCTTGATATACTACATTTGTCTGTATAACATCTTGAACCTTTTAAAAACAATTTCTCTCCGTTTCTACGGCAAATACGACATTGCTCGTCTGTATATCTTGCCATTTTCTATTTCTCCCTTCCTATTTTAGGTTTTCTGATTTTTTATATTTTATAGTTTTCTATCTTATCACTATTATACTCTTCTTCTTTTTGGTGGTCTGCATCCGTTATGTGGGATTGGTGTTACATCTTTTATGCTACTTAATTCTAATCCAGCTGTTTGTAATGCTCTTATTGCAGCTTCACGTCCTGAACCAGGCCCTTTTACATATACTTCTACAGATTTTAATCCATGTTCCATTGCAGCTTTTGCAGCTGTTTCTGCTACTTCTCCTGCTGCAAATGGTGTGCTTTTTCTTGATCCTTTAAATCCTAATCCTCCAGCACTTCCCCATGATATTGTGTTTCCTTGTGTGTCTGTTATTGTAACTATTGTGTTATTAAAACTTGAATGTATATGTGCTTCACCTTTTTCAATGTTTTTTCTATTTCTTCTAGCTACTGTTTTCTTTGTTAGACTTTTATTAGCCATTTTCTTTTTTTCCCTCCTTCAATGGATTTCTTATTAATTTCTATTTGCTTTTTGATTTGCTTACTAATTTTCTTGGACCTTTTCTTGTACGTGCATTTGTTTTTGTTCTTTGTCCTCTTACAGGTAGTCCTCTTCTATGTCTTAATCCTCTGTAACATCCTATTTCTGTTAGTCTTTTTATGTTTAATGCTACTTCTCTTCTTAAGTCACCTTCGACTTTATATGATTCATCTACTACTTTTCTTATTTTGTTTTCATCTTCATCAGTTAAGTCTTTTACTCTAGTATCTGGATTTACTCCTGCTTTTGCTAGTATTGCTTGTGAGCTTTTTAGTCCTATTCCATATATATATGTAAGTCCTATTTCTACTCTTTTTTCCTTTGGTAAGTCTACTCCTGCTATACGAGCCATATTTTACACCTCCATAATTTTTTATTAATTGTTGTTTTGTACTTGTATAATTGCTGTTGCCTTTTCTGTTTAAAGGTGAAATGTACCAACGTTTACTTTGGCCTCTTTAAACATCTTAAGACATATATATTAACACAAACATGATATGAAGCTTTCGCTTCACAGCCGCTACATATTTGTGCTATTAACTAATTTTTTGTATTTGTTTTATCCTTGTCTTTGTTTGTGTTTAGGATTTTCACAAATAACTCTAATTTTCCCTCTTCTTTTTATTACTTTGCATTTGTCACATATTGGTTTTACTGATGGTCTTACCTTCATTTTCTGCACCTCCTGTATTTTTTCTTTTTCATATATTTTTGGGTTATTATATATTTTACCTTTTGGATTTTTTGTTTTCTATTTTGCTCTCCAAGTTATTCTACCTTTTGACAAATCATATGGAGAAAGTTCTACCTTTACTTTATCTCCTGGTAGTATTTTTATATAATTCATTCTTAGTTTTCCTGAAATATGTGCTAATATTTGATGCCCATTTTCAAGTTCTACTTTGAAATTTGTATTTGGTAATGTTTCTACAACAGTACCTTCTACTTCGATAACGTCTTCTTTTGACATTAATATTCCTCCTTATTTTGCCAATTTAGTATTTTAACTCATATAGTATATACCTTTTTTAAAGAATTGTCAATATTTCTGGCTCTTTTTCTGTAATTAATATTGTATTTTCATAATGTGCTGATAAACTCCCATCTTCTGTTACAATTGTCCACCCATCTTCTAGTTCTAAAATTTCTTGTTTTCCTTGTATTACCATAGGTTCTATCGCTAGTGTCATCCCTGGTTCTAGTCGTATTCCTTTCCCTGCTTTTCCATAATTTGGTATTCCAGGGTCTTCATGCATTTCTCTTCCTATTCCATGTCCTTGAAATTCTCTTACAACTGAATATCCTTGTGACCTTACATATTCTCCTATTGCATGTGACACATCCCCAATTCTATTTCCTTTTTTAGCATATTTTATTCCCTCAAAAAATGCTTTTTTAGTTACTTCTACTAATCTTTGTGCATCTTTCGATATTTTTCCTACTGCATATGTTCTTGCCATATCTCCATTAAAACCATCTTTTAATGCTACTAAGTCTACACTTAATATGTCTCCTTCTTTTAATTTTCTATATTTTGATGGTATTCCATGTATTATTTCATCATTTATTGACATACAAGTTGATGCTGGAAAGTTTGGTACATCATCATATCCTGATGGATAATTTTTTTCTGCTGGTATTGCTCCTAACTTTCTCATTGTTTGTTCTGCAATTTGGTCTAATTCCCATGTTGTTATTCCTGGCCTTATATTTTCTTCTATTGCTTTATGTGTTAGTGCAGCAACCTTACAGGCTTCTTTTATTAACTCTATTTCTTTTTTTGACTTTATAGTTACCACTTTATTTACCTCTATTTATTCGTATTCTTATATATTGCTTTTTATTTGTTACAGTTTAGGTTAAAATTATATAGTCCTGTTTAACCGCGATACGACTTAAAAATAATTTGATACGCCCCACAGGTACCACCAAATTTTTTATACTCTAGGTAAGTTATCATGGTATGATAACTTACCATAGAGGAGAATTATATCGGAAGTTAGATTTCGTAGCAGTTGCTACTAGCGTACGAAATCTTGATTACGATTATTTTTAAGTGTATCGCTGACGCGGACTTCTAATATTGATACTGAACTGTAATATCTATTTGTTTTTTATTTCTTTTACTATATCTTCTGCTACATCTTTTCCCATTCTATTTATTGCTACACTTACTTTTTCTGTTCTTATTACTCCTTTATTTTTGTAATATTCTACTAATGGGCTTGTTTTTTCTTCATATATTTCTAATCTCTTCTTTATTGCTTCTGGGTCTGAATCATCTGCTCTTTGTTTTAATGGTGCTCCACACTTGTCGCATATTCCTTCTTTTACTGGTGGATGTAATTTTATATTGTATGTTGCTTTACATTCTTGATTAGTGCATACTCTTCTTGTTAACATTCTGTCTATTATCTCTTCTTTTGGTGTTACTAAATTTATTACTAAATCTACCTTTTTATTATTTCTTTTTAACATTTCATCTAATTTTTCTGCTTGTTCTATTGTTCTTGGGAATCCATCTAATATTGCTCCTTCTTGTGCATCTTCCCAATTTAATCTATCTTCTACCATTGGAACTGTTATTTCATCTGGTACTAATTCTCCTTTTGATATATATTGTTCTGCTTTTGTTCCTAATTCCGTTTTTTCACTAATGTTTTTTCTGAATATGTCTCCTGTTGATATTTGTGGCCATCCCATTTGTTCACTTATTAACCCTGCTACTGTTCCTTTTCCTGTTCCTTGTGCTCCTAACATTATAATTATCATACCATCTCTCCTATCTATTTTTTGAATTTATCACGCTTTTCACATGCCATATTGTACTACAATTAAGCTAAAATATCAAGCATTTTTATTATTTAATAATTTTTATTTGCAAATCTATATTTTATTCTATTTCTTATTGTTCTTTTGGGGCTTGTTTGACATTTTGAATAATATAAACTATAATAATTACTGATATCATAAACAATGTTCAATGCTAAAAGAAAGACCAACTATAAAAAGTCAAGCATTTTTGAAAAAAATTGAAAAAAA
>CAMUDX010000047.1 GCA_947087745.1 uncultured Clostridium sp.
TAAATTTTTTTAATAAATTTCTCAAATTACTTATTGACATTTCTTAGCTGGACTTATTTGTTATGATCTTAAGTATAACGAATTGGGATAAAATAGTTAAGGATATGTAATAGTATTTATAGTCTGTTACCCTTTTTTAGCCAAAATATTACCAAAAAGAGACAAATGGGAAGTGCAAGGAGTGCGTAATAGAATAAATCTAAAGAAATTATGGCATTTTCTTATATCTTTTTATTGAATTATAAGAAAATTGTTGCTAAAATAGTAACAGACTATAAAAACTGTTACATTGCCTTATATAGACAAATGGAAGGATATGTATAATCACAAGAATTATGAAGTTACAAAGCATGATTGTATAAGGAGACATCGTGATGTTTGAAAGATTAAAAAAAACAATATTTAGAATAATTCCGCCATCGCGAAGATTTATGGACAGGAAATTTGAAGAGAATGAAGAATCATTACGAAGTACGATGATCCAAGAGACTGCAAATATTCATCGTGAGATTTTGAATATTACGGAGGAATTTAGAAAGAGTAAAGAAAATGATGAGTCTATGATGAGTACAGTTATACAAGAGACTGAGAATATACATTGTGAAATTTTAGATGTAGCGGAGGAATTTAGAAAGAGTAAAGAGAATGAAGCGTCTATGATGAGTGCAGTCATACAAGAGACTGAGAATATGCATCGTGAGATTTTGGATGTGGCGGAGGAATTTAGGAAGAATAATTCGCTATATGCTGATTTGTTGAAAGAAATAAAAGATACATTAAATCAGGCTAATTCAAATCAGGAAAAATTGCATCAAAGACAGGATGAGATTATAAAGTTCATCAACGCAGTTGGAGATGAAATACAGAAAGCAAATCTGAAACAGGATGTTATATGTGATGAAACTGCTAATTTAATAAAAAATTTAGGTACTTCATTTGATGAGGCTGCAAAGAGCATAAATGATCAAATTGTTACGAGTATTGATGCAGTAAATGATGTAACTTCTAAAATTACTATAGATCAAAAGAATCTAATGGACAAATACAATATTCAGATTGATAAGATTACCCTGTTAGGAAGAATAGAAGAAGAAAATACTTGGTCTAATGTGTTTCATGATGTAATAAAAGACAGTATCTGGTTACAGAACAAGGCATTTGCCCCGGGCAGGTGGGCAGCAGGGTATCAGATGTTGTATGTGATGTACAGGATATTGGATTCTGTAAAGCCTAAGAAAGTCCTTGAACTGGGATTAGGACAGACTACAAGGATGATATCACAATACAGCGGATATTATCATGCAGAACATCAGGTAGTCGAACATGATCCTAAATGGATAGAATTCTTTGCAACAACATATGAAGTGCCTGATAATGTAAAGTTTGTAAATCTTGATACAATTGTTGATAACTATTTAGATGATGAAACTGTCATAATGTACCAAGGGTTTGAAGAACAATTCAAAGGACAAAAGTTTGATTTTATCTGTATCGATGCACCTTTAGGAGGGAAAGCAATTAAGTACGCCAGGGTTGATATATTAAAAATATTACCTGAATGCCTAGAGTCAGATTTTGTGCTTTTGCTTGATGACACAGAGAGAACAGGTGAAACGAATACAATCAAATTGTTGCAGAACACATTTGAGGAAAATGGAATTGAATACGTGATGAAACGTTATGATGGCAGAAAATCATCAACGATTTTTACAACTGAGAAATATAGTTTTTTAACAAGTCTATAACGTGAAAATATACGGTATTTAATCAATTTTAATTATGCTACTTATAGAGGAAGAAATATGGTAAAAATTTCAGTTATTATTCCAATATATAATATGGAGAATTATTTAGCTGAATGTTTAGATAGTGTTATATCGCAATCATTAAGGGAAATAGAGATAATATGTATTAATGATGGTTCTACGGATAATACACAATATATATTGGACCAATATAAGAAAAAAGACAATAGAATTAAAGTTTTTTGCCAGACTAATGCTGGATTATCTGTAGCAAGGAATGAAGGGATAAAATATTCAAATGGTAAATATTTGATTTACCTTGATGCCGATGACAAATTACAACATCAAGCGTTAAAAGAATTGTATTTTGCAGCGGAAAAATATAAATATGATATTGTTTACTTTTCTGCAAAGGTATTTACAACAGAAAAAGGAAATGATTTTATTGAGAATGAAATGAATCGTTTGAATACATACTATTTACGAAATATGAATATTCAAAAACCGATTAAAGGCATTGATGCATTTATAAATATGTTTCGGGGTGATAAATATCTTGTTAGTGCGTGTTTACAAATGATACGAAAAAAATATTTGTTAGAGAGCAACGTGAAATTTTGTGAAGGGTTACTTCATGAGGATAATTTGTATACTTTTTTTACATTGTTTAATGCTAATAAAGTTGGATGCTTAGATAGAGAGTATTACATGAGGAGAATAAGAAGTAATTCGATAATGACTAGCAGATATACACATAGAAATGTGTATGGCCTGTTTATATCGTATGATAAAATACTTCAAAGTTTGGATAGATGGAATATATCAGATATAGAGGCAAATAACTATATTGATTTATATTTGAAACGGCTGATTGATGAGAGTATACGTATTTATTTATTATTGACTGAAGATGAAAAACAAAAGTTTTTGAATGACATATCTGAACGGCAAAAACGATTGTTTAAATTAAATAAAGAAATAGGTGATATAAAATGGACAATTAATGATTTGGAATCTAAAAAATTAGAGTTAAATAATGAAATAGAGCATATAATGAACTCATTATCATATAAAGTAGGCAGAGTGATCACTTATTTACCAAGAATATGCAGAAGAAAACTAATAAAATTAAGAGGTTAGAAATGAGAAAAAATACTAAAGTATCAATCATTATTCCAATCTATAATATGGAAAAGTATTTAGAAGAATGCTTAGATACAGCCATTGGGCAGACACTTAAAGATATAGAAATAATATGTGTAAATGATGGATCGCAAGATAATTCACTTTCAATCATAAAAAAATATATGGCAATAGATGACAGGATTGTTCTTATTGATCAGAAAAATTTAGGAGTGGCTACAGCTAGAAATAATGCAATGAATATTGCGACAGGAGAGTTTATATGTTTTATGGATCCAGATGACTGGTATCCTGAAAGTGACATTTTAGAAACATTATATATAACTGCTAAGGAACATAATGTAAATATCTGTGGCGGCTCTTTTAGCGAGTACTATCCAAATGGTGATGTAATAACAGATTTTAAATGGGAAAAAAGTAAATATAAATTTGATAAAGATATGTTGATGTTTTATAATCAGTATCAATTTGAGTTTGGGTATCACAGATTCGTTTATAAAACAGAATTTTTAAGAAAGCATAATATATATTTTCCACTGTATGTTAGATTTCAAGATCCACCATTTTTTATTAATGCGATGGTTCATGCTAAGAAGTTTTATGCTATTTCCAAAGTTACATATGCATATAGAGTTGGCAACTTTAAGACAATACAATGGACGGAAAGAAAGGCTTCGGATCTACTTAAAGGATTGATTGATAATTTAAGATTATCCAATGAATATGGATTAAATGAGTTACATTATTTGACAGCCAAAAGATTATCAGTAAATTATAAAAATATTTTTATTGATGTAATTCACGAAGTGACTGATACGAAAACCTTTTTAAACTTGGTAGGGATCGCTGAAAAGGTTGCTAATTATACAGTGCTTAAAAAAGATGGATTAGATGAAAAGTATAGAGAATTTCTTAAATCATTATATTATTTATTATGGACAAATGAGGTAAAAGATGATATTGAATACGAAAATAGAAATATAGATGATAAGTTTGACGTGATAAGAAAATCTGGCAATGTTAAAGTTTCTGTTATTGTTCCGTTTTACAATGATGAAAAATATGTATCAGATTGTTTGGAATCTCTGAGAGATCAAACTATGAAGGAATTGCAAATTATCTGTGTTAATGATGGTTCTCAAGATAATTCCAGAAGTATTGTAGAAGAATTTTCAAAGTATGATGAAAGAATTGAAATAATTGATAAAGAAAATGGAGGTTTGTCCTCTGCCCGAAATGTTGGGATATCAAGAGCAAAAGGCAAATATTTAATGTTTTTGGATAGTGATGACTACTTAGATTTAGATTCTATTAGATATTTATACACTGTGGCAGAGCAGGATGATACGGATATCATTGATTTTGATGCAGTTGCCTTTTTTGAAACTAAGGAGGATGAAGAAAAAAATAGTAATTATAAATCATTTTATGAGCGAAAGTATACTTCTAATGAAGTCTGTCTTGGAGAAGAATATTTCAGTGAATGTATACAAAATAATGATTTTAAACCATCAGTTTGCCTTCATTTTATGAAAACCAGTTTTATAAAAGATAACGAAATTACATTTTATGAAGGAATACTGCATGAAGATAATTTATTTACATTGCAGAGTCTGCTTATGGCTACTAGAGTGAAATATATAAACAAAAAATATTATTATCGTAGAGTACATGGAAATTCCATTATGACAAGAAAAGTTACTATGAAAAATGTATATGGCTATTTCATGACGATTTATGCCATGCTTGACTTTGCAGAAAATTATAGTTTTAAACTTGCTGATACTAAAGAAGCATTATCAAAAGAGTTATCGCTTATAAATAAGATTGTAATCGACAAAATGCAGAAGATTGAAGATGATAATATTGACTCCTGTACTGATGATTATATGCAGAAAATGTATTTTATCGTCTTCGTTAAGACTACTGTTGATAAATTTAAGAGTCTAAGTGAAAAATATCAGGATGCTAAGAATAGACTAAATGGAACACATAAAAACAATGAAAATGGTGTGTTACGGAATGCTAATGATTCATTAATGAATGAAAATAATGTGTTGCGAAATGCGAATAATTTTTTAACAGATGAGAATATTATGCTGAAACAAAAAAAAGATGAAATAGAAATTGATAGGGAGAGAATTCTGAATAGTTATTCGTATAGGTTAGGGATGCTTATTACTTGGATACCAAGAAAAATAAGGAGATGTATTAGAAGCCTAACAGGTAAATTTGCGTGATAGAATAAAAAAGAAAGGGATGGAGAAGGATAGACTTCATTAATGTCATGGACTATAACATATATTATTACTAATGTTATAATTACATATATGCTTGATTGATTATCAAGTTTAATGAAGAAAATAGACAAAAAAATTCATCAATTGTCATGACCGTAGTATGGGACTAACGCTGTTTTAAAGAAGACCAAAAAGTTAATTGATTCCAAATATGCAAGCAAGACTCGTCAAATTATTAGAAGATATGTAATTTTTTGGTTATCTAAAGTTGATCTTTTTAGCAGTTTGATTATATAAAAAGGAAGGTTAATGATGAAATCAAAATCAATATTACTCGACAAAAAAATATGTGTATATGTTATATTTATAATAATTTCAATTGTCGTTTTGAATTCTAAAAAAAATTATCATGTTGATGAGTTATATTCATATAGCTTAGCTAATCATGATGGAGACTTGAATATAGAAATTGAAGATGGAAAAGAATATGAACCAGCTGATAGTCCATTTATTTCACACTTAACATTAAGCCCAAAAAACATTTTAAATTATGAAATGGTATGGGAGAACCAGATTAGAGATGTTCATCCTCCTTTGTATTATTGTTTAGTTCATTTTGTATCTTCTTTTACACCGAATTATTTTACAAAATGGACAGCAGGAATAATAAATATTATATTTGGAATTCTAATACTACATATTGTAAATAAAATATTGTCTATTTTTATAAAAGATGAAACAGTTAATTATATAGTATTATTATCTTTTGCTATAAGTGCAGGCTACTTATCAGCAGTATCATTTTTGAGAATGTATATTATGTCTATGTTTGTCAACAGCGGTATGTGTTATATTTTTCTCAGGGGATTAGACGAAGATTATAAATATAAAAAATTTTTATTATATTCATGTATTTTTGCAATATTGGGAGCTTTAACCCATTATTATTGCATAATCTTTTGTGTATGCATATCAACGATTTATGTGTTAATAATTCTTATTCAAAAAAAATATACGAAATGTTTTTGCTTCTCTGCTTGTATGATGCTTTCGGGGTTTGTTTCGTATTTGATTTTTCCCGATATGTTAAATCATATGTTTAAGGGATATAGGGGAACTCAGTCTATTGATAATTTAAAAGATATGAGTACTTTTCTTATGGGGATAAAAAGTTTTGGAAATAATATTGATACATATGTTTGGGGGGGGGTAGGTAAGTATTTAATCATATTGATTATGTTTTTGCTTATTATTAACCATAAAAAAATAGCAGAATTTAAAAATTCTATAAATATTTCTAGATTGATTCTCTTAGTGTTGCCTACTCTTTTTACATTTTTATTTATTTCAAAAGCAGCTGTTTATCAAGTAGGAAGATATGTTCATCCAATTTATGCTTTGAGTTATTTAGCTATAGTAGTTTTAATATATGTTATGCTAAAAGAAGTATTAAATTCTAATGAAGAACTAATTAATACGCTGATAAGCATTATGCTTGTAATAATTATTGTTGGTTCGTGGAATAATTGTATTTGGGAAGACTTACATTTGAAAAATGTTACAATGCAAAGTGAATTAGAAAAATATAAAGGTGAAGATTGCATATGCATTTATAAACAAAATTGGCAAATAATGCCTATGTTTGTGGAGTCAAAATATTATAATTCTATAAAATTTGTAAATGTAAACAATTATAATTTGCTGCAAGAAATAAAAAAAGAAATAAAAAATAATCGTTATGTGCTTGTTTTAATGGGAGTAGACAATAAAGATGAAATTATTAATAACTTTGTTGATGATAAAGAAAATTTAAAAATGATAGGGGAGTATTCATGTGGGTCAAGTTATTATATTGAGCCAGACAAAAATATTTTCGAAGATAATAGTTATGAAATAAACAGTGCAGAATTAATTCAAGGCGAAGATAATGAATTGGAATTAATATGTAAAGGGGCATTGCGTAGAGATTATTCTGAGTGTTCGATAGAAGAATATTTAATAAATAACGAATATATAGGGTGTAAGCTGAACATAGACGATATTAGTAAATACAGTATATTAACATTTAAAGGAAAAAAGATAAAGGATCATGGTGAACCCACAATCTGTATATATGATGAAAATAAGAAGTTGTTATTGAAATTTTCAAAAAAATATGAGCAAATAGATAATAACTGGAATAATTATTCGATTGATGTCTCTAATTTAGATGGGAGAGCAACTATTATTATTAATGGGGGATATATAGATTATACAGGTAACGAAGATTCCGAGTATGTATTTAGGGAAATTGATTTACAGTAATATAATGATTCTTTAAAGAGGTATAGACCAGCATCAGGCGAGTTTTGCCTGATGCTGTGAGAAAGGCTGTGCCATTAATATAAATAAACTTTGCTATATATATAAGAAGAATCTTTACTTCCTGTATTGTCAACATATCCTCCGTTAAAAATAATAGAAACATTTCCCTTTATATTTGATATATCGATTGTATATAAATGCCATTCAGTATCAATGTCGTTGTAAGTTCTGGTCAGTTCTGCTATCTTTTCATTTTGTTCATTATATAAGAATACCGAGGGTTGTCCATGACTTTTAATTTTTTTACCATAAAATGTTAAGTATTTATAATTGTCAATATCTGTAACAGCAATCTTTGCACCAATATATTCTGAGTTTATTAGATATTCCGATAGATTCTTTAAACTGCCCACATCACATTCTAACCTACCATTACACTCAATTCCTGTATTTCCATCATATTGATCGGCTATCAATAAAGCTCCTGAAAGATTTAACTGCCTCTCATCAGCAAGTAAATCCATGGGTTCAATATCGCTCAACTCCTTATTTAATAATGCATCTGCAAGTAAATCAGCTTCATAATCTTCCTGTTCAGCTAAAGTAAGGTAGTTAAATGATGTATAGAAAGAGAGTTTTTCCTGAATATATTCGTTATAATTATCCTTAGTGAGCAAGTACTGTCCCTCATACATCCATTTAAGCATCAGACTATTAATCCATTGCCCATAGTGTATATTATCTTTGTAATTATTGAGATCCGTTATTATATCTGTTCTATTATCGAAAGAATACAACTTAATATTATCACACTTCAGAATCATTTCAATAGTGTACTGTTCTGCTTCAATTTGACGGTAAATATTTCCAGTAGAAACTTGATTTAGCCACCATACAATGCTATATGGAGTAAAAAAATAGTAAAACGTTACCTGTGGATATTTTTCTGCAAGTGAAGTAACATTTTTATATATATTATCATGAATAATAGCTTTGTCTTCATCTGTCAGGTGAATCACATTTTTCGTAGTATTATTTATCGCAATTCCATTGGGACATACTGTGTTGATTCCAAATGTATAATTCTTTTGCCAGTTCGAATATGTGTCAAAAGAAGTTATTCCATGCCTCTGGTTCTGTAACATTGGATATATTCTGTTTAGTACTACATCTTTGTTAAATAAATACTGTACATCATTAAATGGATTGTTATCATAAAGATAAGTTGGATATGTACCTAAGTCAGATCTTAACTTATTGCTTTCAACAAAAAAGTTGCCTTGATCAAGTCCACGTACTATAATTTTAACGGATGAATTATGTTTCAGTGCTGTCTCTACACAATCGTTAATTTCTTTATAGGATCCTCCTGAATAAGGTACTTTTATGGAGTTTGTTCCAAAGATAGAATCCATCTCGGATGTTTTGAAATTTTCAGTCATTGATGTTCCTGTAATCAGGGCGTCATACTCAAAATGCTTAATAATTCCGTCATTCTGACTCCTTTGATTATTTATTGTATAATAATATTTTTCTGTATTAGGTTTGTGATAGTGAAAAAATGGATCTATCGTATATACCAGACTGCCAACTCCTCCCAATGCTCCTAATACAATAAATAAATATCCTATTATCCATAATTTTGAATTCATCTTGTATCCCCGTTTTTAAAAATTAAAATATACAAACACTGATTCCTTGCTCAAACATAAAATACTCCAGCTGCAAGCGACTGCCGCTAAAATCATAGTTACAAGCGACAATTTGGACATTTTTTTATAGTTGTTTTCTGGCAGCAGGCAGATTCCATAAGAAATAATAATAAAGGCAAGTAGCCATAAGCCCCTTATATTTGATGTCATATTTTCAAGGTGAAACATATTTGTTACAACATTTAACTCTTGGATTTTAAATACGTTAATCAATTCATCACTAATTGATGTGTTTTGAAAAGTAAATATCTTTGTTAAAATAACTTTCCACTGAGACACTGAATTTGCACTAAAGAGAAGCCATAGTATATTTATCCATAAAAATGTAAAGAACCATCGAACTGGCTCTATAACTTTTTTCTCTGCTTTCTCAAAAATACGTTCAAACACACTAAGTATACCATGCAAAATTCCCCAAAGAATAAATGTCCAGTTTGCTCCGTGCCAAATTCCACTAATCAGAAAAATTATCATCGTATTTAGATAGGTACGTATTTTTCCTTTTCTATTTCCCCCTAGTGGAATATAAATATATCTTGTTAAAAAAACAGTTAATGAAATATGCCATCTTTTCCAGAAATCTCGAATAGAGATTGCCTTATAGGGTGAGTCAAAGTTAATTGGCAATGTAATATTAAACATACGAGATATCCCAACAGCCATATCACTATATCCACTAAAATCAAAATAAATTTGAAAAGTATACGAAAGCATCACGAGATACCAATCCATTGAAGTTGCAATATCGATATTGGCATATCCCCATGAAACGGCATTTGCAAATGTATCAGCCAACAGCATTTTTTTAAATAATCCAAAACTAAATATTTTCAGCCCTTCTGCAATGTGGTTCCAATTTATTTTTTTGGTTTCAGAATCATTAATTTGACTTAAAAAATCAGCTGGCTCTACTAGCGGTCCCATTAATAATTTAGGAAAATATAAAATGTACGTTAAATAATCCACAAAATTGTCATAAACAATTTCTTCTCTGTACATAGATACTAAATATGCAATTTGTTGAAAGGTAATAAAGCTGATTCCTATAGGAAAAACAATGTCTTTATAAGAGTATTCGATTTTGAATAAATTAGTAATATTTAGAATTACAAAATTCAAGTATTTAAAATATAACAGAAATCCTATATTAATGATAACTGGAACTGTTAAAAATAGTTTTTTCCATTTAAATTTCCTTATGAGAAGCGTAAAAGAATAATTGATAATAACACTAATACTTAAAAATATTAAAGTAGTTTTATTTGAGTAAGCATAAAAAAATAAACTTCCAAAAATCAGAATACTTTTCCCTGCAATAAAATTATACTTATTTAAAAGAAAGTATAATATAATCATTAGTGGTAGAAATGCTAAAATAAATATATATGAATTAAACTGCATCTATTTATGCTCCCTTATTTGTAAAGTATACTGCATATGCGGATACTTAAAATTTTGTTATGTATCTGCATATATAAGCCTTAGTGCAATATGATAATTTTTTTCATTTTACAAGTTTCAATTATTCTTCATTTGTATATAAATAATATGTTGTTGCATATGCAAAGGTACCAAGTTCCTCATATTAATTTAAATACGGATAATTTTCTTGAATCATACTTATAATTTTATCGTCATTTCCACCAATGACTGACAAAATAAATCCATCATTAAACAAATCTTTTTTGCTGGCGTATATGTAATGCCTTCTTCAAAACTTAATGTTGTACCTTGAGTATTATTAGCCAAAATATAACTGGCTACTTCATCAATATGCAAATTCTTCTTATTTATAACAGCTAAGACCATCACAATGGTGAACATAATATAAATAAACAATGTTTTGTTCCTGAGCATATTTACTCCCTTTCCGTATCGTTAACTTATGAAAAAACAATATGCCCTTATTTGTTTAGAATAAGGATAGAAAACTATAGAGCTAAATGGATAAAA
>CAMUDX010000048.1 GCA_947087745.1 uncultured Clostridium sp.
AATAGGTTTATAGGTAAATTCTCTAACTAAAAACCTAAATACATTATACAAGGAGTATTATGGAAAGACAAAAACGGAGACTAAAGAAACCACTAAAAATGGGGCTTGGACTTATAGTAACAGCACTATTGCTTGTAGCAGGCTGGAAGATAGGTCCTGCTTTAGAGCAAAAAGCAGCGGGAACAGGAACCCCACAGAGTGAAGAGCCAACATCATCTTCACTAATATCAAATTGGCTGAATAATTGGAAAGAAAAACAGCTAGAAAATGCGGCAACAAGACAATCTGCTGAAACTGTAGAAACACCAACAGTAACAGAAGGCTCTATGAGAGCTAGAGGCTATTGTAATAGTTTTGCAGGATATACTGCAGCGATTATAGCTAATGGCGGTCTTGAAACAAGTCCAAATTCATATTACTATGAAAATGGATTAGATGTCAGCATAAAGATTGAAGAAGATGATGATGTAATCATTGAAGCATTTAAAAATGGTGAAATCGACTTTTTCTTTATGACAGTCAACAAAATGTCGTTAGTGTGTAAGGAACTTCAGGATGCAGACAAAGAAGTAATTATTCCTTATATCACAGACACTTCAACTGGAGGTGATGGAATAGTTGCTAATGGTGACTATAATTCAATTTCATCATTACAAAATGCTAAGATTGGCATGGCGCGGAACTCTGTGTCAGAAGCAATGTTACTTTGGCTCTTCAATGTACAAAGTGATATTGATGTCAATAGTGTAATAAACAACTTTGAGCTATATAATTCTACACAAGAAGCTGTTGATGCTTTTGTAAGAGGAGAAGTAAGTGCTGTAGCGACATGGGATTTAACTTCGGCATTAAGAGCTGAAGAAAGTCACCTGCTGTTCTCAAGCAAGGATGCAGAGTACCTTATCATAGATGCATTGGTAGTAGACAAAACATTTGCGGAGCAAAATCCAGATGTAATAACTACTATTATTGATGGTTGCATTACAGCTGTCAATAACATTAGTAATGGTGTAAATGTTGAAGAAACATATAACATCATTCGGGAGTCTATACCCGATTTTGCAACATATGATGATGCAGCTATGGCAGAGCTCTTAAATGATTCTAAGCAATTAGGATTTGAAAAGAACTTAGAAGCATTTGAGATAGCACCTGGAATTTATGAGGACTTTTGTAAGATTTGGAGTCAAATCGGATTTGACTCCAATCCAGAGTATGTAAGCAGTTTGTTTGATGATAGTTATATAAGTAGCTTATCAAGCAAATGGGCAAATGAAGAAATCTCTATTACAGAAGAAAGCATTGTTGCAACAGAAAATGTTTTGGACCGTGAAGCATTAGTTTCACAGACCGCAAATTTGCTTTTTGAAGCAAATTCTGCTGAATTCCTCCAAGGCTATGAAGATGAGGATGAAGCTATGTTAGATGAATTTGTAAAAATAGCAAAGGTGCTCAATCGAATGGTAATAAAGATAGAAGGAAATGTTTCTTTAACACCTGGAAATACAAGTACAGAATTTGACTATGAATTGTCGAGGATGCGTGCGCAACATGCCAAGGAATATATGGTAGAGCATGGAATAGATGGACAGCGTATAATCATTGTTGCAAATGGAGGCGATAAGCCCATAACAACAAATGAGACAGCTGAAGGTCGTAGAGCGAATAGAAACTGTATTATTTCTTTTTACCAGGGTGAGACAGAATGATTTTTGTAATTTCATAGTATCAGAAAGGCCTTTTCTCAATAGAGGAAAGGTCTTTAAAATATGTAAAAATAATAATTACCAAAAAATTCAAAAAAATATTGAATAGTTCACATAATTATGATAAACTATAGTAGTTTAGAAAAATTAAAAGGAGGATAATGTTAGTAAATCAAAAACTATCATTTATTAGAAACATGGGAATATTAAAGAGAATAATAGAAATGTGTACAGAGCCAGTAGACACAGCAAATGATTCAAAAAGCATTCTAGAAAGAATTCTAGAAAGAATATATGAAGTATGTACAGAGCCAGTTAAAGATGAAAATCAAATAGAAGAAGATTCACAAGAGATAGATTTATCTTTTGCAGATTCTAAAAAAGCAAATCAAATATATGAAAGCATAAAAGGCAAAATACAAGTTAAAAGAAGAGAATTAAAAGTAATAGGAGAAAGTTTACTATCTATTGATTTAAACAAATTTCCTAAAAATAAACAAGATTTAATAATTGAAATAATAGAAAGTCATGAAGAATTATGCAAAAGTTTAGAAACTATAATAAATCAACAAGAAACAGTAGATAGGAAGGATGCAACAGAGCCAAGAGATATAAAAGATACGATGGATGTACTTAATTTAGAATCTAGTTATGCGAAATTCGAAAAAGAATATCAAGAAAAAATTATATTAATAAATAATTTATACTGGTTAAGTGAACTAAAAAAACAAAACAAAAAAATGAAATTAGATTTTAGAAAAATGAGCTTGAAAAGTTTAAACAGTGATAAAATAGAAAATTATAGAATATATATTCAGGCAATTAGTGACCAAAGAGAAGATTTTACATATAAGCTAGGAGATGAATTAATTGATGAATTAATAACAGCAGAATATAGATTAAATATGTTAATGTTAATGAGAGATGTTAATAATGGAGAAGAAGTGCAAACAAATCCGTTTGAAAGTAAAAATGATGCAAAAAAAGAAAAATATGAACAATTATTTTTACAAGATATAGAAGAAGCAAATAGAAGGTATGAAGAACTTCAAAGAAAAAGGAAAAAATATATAACTTTAGGTGAATTAGAAAAAAAGGATTTTAAGAAAATAGAAAAATTAGCAGAACAAATAAAAGATGGTATAGACTTAGCTATGGTAGATGATTTATCAATATCAGAAGTATTCACTTCAGATGGGTTTGATACAATAAAACAATTTGTAAGATTAAGATTAAAAATGAATAGTATGATAGTAAAAGCAAAAAAAGTTGATGATAAATTCTATATAGCAAACGAAGATAATGATATAGATTATTAAGATTACTTTGTGAATTTTCTATGAAATTGTTGAAAAAGTATTAAATAAAATGATACAATAAATAACTAAAGAAAAGTAAAGGAGATGGACAATGTTAAAATTAGAAAAAATAACTAAGATATATGAAATGGAAGAATATAAGCAAATAGCATTAGAAGAAGTAAGCTTAAACTTTAGAGAAAACGAATTTGTATCAATATTAGGACCATCAGGAAGTGGAAAAACGACCCTGCTAAACATAATTGGAGGATTAGATAAATACACAACAGGAGATTTAGTAATAAATGGAAAGAGTACAAAAAAATACAAAGACAGAGATTGGGACACATATAGAAACCATAGTGTAGGATTTGTATTCCAAAGTTATAATTTAATACCACACCAAACAATATTATCAAATGTAGAACTTGCATTAACATTATCAGGAGTATCAAAAACAGAAAGAAGAAAAAGAGCAAAAGAAGCATTAAACAAGGTAGGATTAGGAAACCATACTAAGAAGAAACCAAACCAATTATCAGGTGGGCAAATGCAAAGAGTAGCAATAGCAAGAGCATTAGTAAATAATCCAGACATACTATTAGCAGATGAACCAACAGGGGCATTAGACTCAGAAACAAGTACACAAATCATGGAAGTATTGAAAGAAGTAGCAAAAGACAGACTTGTAATAATGGTAACACATAATAGTGAATTAGCAGAAGAATATTCAACAAGAATAATAGAATTAAAAGATGGACACATATTAGGAGATACAGACCCATATGAAGAAATAAAAGAAGAAATAAAAAATAACGAAAAATCACAAAAAACGAATATGTCATTTTTAACAGCACTATCATTAAGCTTAAACAATTTAATGACAAAAAAAGGAAGAACAATATTAACAGCATTTGCTGGGTCAATAGGAATAATAGGAATTGCACTAATATTATCAATATCACATGGGGTACAAAATTACATAAACAGAATACAAGAAGAAACACTAACATCATATCCAATATCTATAGAAGCAGAAACAATAGATTTAACAGCAATGATGTCTGAAAGAATAGAAGAGGATAAAGAAAAAGAAGATAAAAAGAACAATGGCAATAATAAAATATATTCAAATGACACAATAGCAGATACATTATCAATAATGAGTAGCAAAGTAAAATCAAATAACTTAGAATTATTCAAACAATATATAGAAAATGATGAAAATAGAATAAAAGATTACACTACTGCAATAGGGTATCAATATGATTTAAATTTACAATTATACAAAACAGACACAACTAATGGAATAGTACAAGTAAATCCAAATACTATATTAGAAACATTAGGAATGGGATATATGAACAACAATAGCACATACAACATAATGAGTAGTGATGTTTGGAATGAAATGTTAGACAGCCCAGAACTTAATGAAAAAATGTATGAAGTAGTAAGCGGAAGAATGCCAGAAAAATATAATGAAGTTGTAATACTAGTAGACAAAGATAACCATATAAGTGATTATGTATTATATGCATTAGGAATAAAAGACCAAAAAGAATTAGAAGAAATGTACCAAAAAGTATTAAATGGAGAAAAAGTAGAGGTAACATCAACAAGTTATAATTATGAAGAATTAGTAGGATTAACATATAAATTATTACTAAATACAGATTATTATGAAAAAGTAAATAATATGTGGGTAGATAGAAGAGAAGATACAGAATACTTAAAACAAGTTATAGAAAACGCAGAAGAAATAAAAGTAGTAGGAATAATAAGACCAAGTGAGGAATCAACAGTAATGACAAATTCATTAGGAGGAATACTTTATTTAAATGATTTAGAAACATATGTAATAAACAAAATAAATGATGCAGACATAGTAAAACAACAAAAAGAAAATCCTAATATTAATGTAATTACAGGATTAGAATTTAATAATGAAGATTTTAGTATAGAAAATTTAAGTCAAGAACAAAAAATGTATCTACAGTCATTGCCAGCAGAAGAACTAGCAGAAATAGTATCAAAATATAAAGAACAATCAGAATCAACATATAAAAGTGTACTAAAAGAACTAGGGTCAGTAGAATTAGAAAAACCATCAGCAATATATTTATATGCAAAGAACTTTGAAGCAAAAGAAGATATAGCAAGAATAATAGCAGAATACAATCAAAAACAAAGAGATGCTGGAAATGAAAACAATGTAATAAATTATAATGATTTAGTAGGAATGTTAATGAGTTCTGTAACAAATATAGTTGATATAATAAGTTATGTATTAATAGCATTTGTATCAATATCGCTTGTAGTATCAAGTATAATGATAGGAATTATAACATATATATCAGTATTAGAAAGAACAAAAGAGATAGGAATATTACGTTCAATAGGAGCATCTAAAAAAGATGTATCAAGAGTATTTAATGCAGAAACATTAATAGTAGGATTAATAGCAGGAATATTAGGAATAGTAATAACAGTATTATTAAATATACCAATAAATATAGTTATAAAAGGTGTTTCAGGTGTAGGCAATGTAAGTCAATTACCACCAGTCGGAGGTCTAATATTAGTAGCGATAAGTGTAATATTAACAATTATAGCAGGATTAATACCATCAAGAATGGCAAGTAAAAAAGACCCAGTAGAAGCATTAAGAACAGAATAATATATAAGAAAAGAGATAGAGATATGATATAAAAATAGATGCAAGATTTTAGCAAACTATAAAATATCATATCTTTTTTGACAAAAAATAAAAAAAGATTGAAATTATATATAAACTTAATATATAATAAGAACATATAATTAAAAAGGCTACATATTCTAATTAATATAAAATGAATAAAAAAGCCTAAGTAAAGAAAAAATGAGGGGAGAGAATGTAATGGATGAAGAAAACAAAAATGCAAAAGCAGAAGGAGCTCAAGAAACAGAACAAACAACAAAAGTAAATCAAAACATAGTAGTACCAGAAGAAGACACAACATCTGAAATGAAACAAGAAGAGAATGTATCTGAAATTATTCAAGAAAATACAATACTTGAACAAAAAACAGAAGAAACAAAAAAATACGAAACATTTAAACCAGTACAAGATGCAGGACAAAAGAAAACAAAAAAGAAAGGTAAAAAAAGAATATTAATAAGTCTAATAATATTAATAATAGCAATAGTAGGTTTAGGTGCATACTACTATTTTGGAATATATACAAATCCACAAACAGTATATAAAGAAGCAATCAAGGAAGGAATAAATGCATTAGGAGGAACATCAGAAGAAATAACAACAATGAAATCAAAAGTAAAATTAGGACTAAATATCGAGTTAGAAGATGATATTAAGCACAGTGCTGGAGAATATGTAGATGATATATTAGAGTTTATAAACAATACACAAATTGGAATGGAAGTACAAGTGGATAAAGAAAAACAACAAGTAGTATATAAATTAGATTCAACATATGAAGATGAAGAATTAATAAAAATGAACATGTTAATAGATGCAAAAGAAGAAAGTGCATATATGCAACTAGAACAATTCTTTGAAAAAGTATTAAAAATAGAAGTAGATGATGTAGAAACATATGAAACTCTAAAATCAGCTTTTGAAACTGATAAATTAACATTAGCAGAAGGAGTAGCACAAGAAAAAGCATTAAAAATAATAAACGAAGAAGTTTCAAAAGTAATCAAATCAGAATATTGTAGCAAAGAGAAGGAAAAAATCGAAATAGACTCAGAAGAAGTAAATGTAGATGCATACATATTAGAGATGACAGGAAAACAACTTGCAGAAGAAATACAAAATATAGCAGAAAATCTAAAAGATAATAAAGACTTTATAAAATACTTTGAAAATGAAGAAGAAATAAAAGAACAATTAGAAGGTGTAATAGAAGAATTAGAAGATATTGAAGTAGGAGACTCAGTATTTACAATGACATTATACAGAAGAGGAATTAAACAAGAAACAGTAAGAGTAGATTTCAAAGTAAAAGAAAACGATGAAGTAGTAGAAATACAAGTAACAAAAGGAAAAAATGGATATAACTTTGAAATATTATATAATAGAGAAGAAATAATAAGTGGAGCAATTAATATAGAAAAAATTGATGAGAATACAAACAAAACAAATACAAAATTATTCATCAAAGGAATAGCAAAGATAGAAATCAAAACAGAAACTAGTGTTATAACTGAAGAAGGAATAGATGCTTTTGACACAAAAAATGCAATAGACCCAGAAGAACTTACTGAGGAAGAAATGAAGGAAGCATATAAAAAGTTAGAAGAAAGCAAATTATATGAATTAGTAGAACAATATGTAGAATTATTTACAGGGAAGAGTTTAGAAAATGTAATAAACGAAAATGGCAATAAAAACAATAATGTTATTAATCCTCCAAGTTCAAAATCAACAACACAAAACCAAATTATAACATATTCAGGAATAACAACAATAAACTATGAAATACCAACAGGATACAAATCGGAATATACATCAGATACTTATAAAACATTTAGTAAAGGTGATACAAGAGTAGTAGTATCAAGTTATTATTCAGGAAAAGACCAATACTTAGAGTCAATGGCAGATTCATATATGAAGGTATATGAAGAAAGCAGTTACTACAAAAATGTAACAAAATCAGAAGAAAAAACTATGCAAGTAGGAAATAAAACATTTTATTATGTTGAACTATCATATGAATACTATAATGAACAATACAAATATATATTTATGTGCACACCAGTAAATGATAAAGAAATATATACACTTCAAGTATCAACAATAGGAGAATTCAACCAATCAGAAATGGAAAGTTTCTTAAAAATAAATTATTAAAACAAAGACAATCCAACTCAGAAATGAGAAGGATTGTTTTTTATATCCTTTATATATCAAAATAATAACAAAAATACAAAATTAACATAAAATATATTAAGGCAATAAACGATGGAGGGATATTATGAAAAAGATACTAGAAGTCAAAGATATCTGCAAAATATACCAAGCACAAAACGGCGAAATAGAAGCACTAAAAGATATAAGTTTTGATATAAATGAAGGAGAATTTATAAGCATAATTGGACCAAGTGGATGTGGAAAATCAACATTATTATCTATAATAGCGGGACTAGAAAATAAAACGGCTGGAACAATCTACATAGATGGAAAAATAGGATATATGTTACAAAAAGACAATTTATTAGAATGGAGAACAATATATAATAATGTCTTGCTAGGACTAGAAATTCAAAAAACAAAGACAATGGAAAATAAAAAATATGTAGAAGAATTATTAAAGAAATATGGATTATATGAATTTAAAGATAAATATCCAACGCAATTATCAGGAGGTATGAGACAAAGAGTCGCATTAATAAGAACACTTGCAATACGACCAAAAGTATTATTATTAGATGAAGCATTTTCAGCATTAGATTATCAAACAAGACTAATGGTAACAGATGACATATATAAAATACTAAAAAATGAAAATATAACAGCAATAATGGTAACACATGATATATCAGAAGCAATAAGTATGTCAGATAGAATAGTGGTATTATCTACAAGACCAGCTACTGTAAAAGAGATACACAAAATAGATTTTGAGATAGAAAACAGAACCCCATTAAATTGTAGAGAAAGTCCAAAATTCAGTCAATATTTTAATTTAATGTGGAAGGAGTTAGAACAATATGAAAAAAGATAAAGAACAAGAGATATCAGTGGAAAGAAAAAAATATCTAAAAAAAGTTAAATTAAAAAAGACAGAAATACTTGTAACACAAATATGTATAGTTCTGGCACTAATTGCTATATGGGAAGTATTAGCAAGACTTGGAAAAATAGACAGTTTTATAACAAGCCAACCATCAAGAATATTAAAAACATTTTTAAATTTATCATCAAACAATTTATTAGAACATATAAGAATAACATGTGTCGAAACGATTATAGGATTTTTACTAGGAACATTTATGGGAGGAATAATTGCAGTTATATTATGGTGGTCACCTTTTATATCAAAAGTATCAGAGCCATTTTTAGTAGTATTAAATAGTCTTCCTAAAATTGCATTAGGTCCAGTAATAATAATATGGGTTGGAGCTGGCATGCCAGCAATAATAGTAATGGCATTATCAATTTCTTTAATAGTAACAATATTAGAGATACTAAATGGATTCCTCCATACGGATGGAGAAAAAATAAAAATGGCAAAAACATTTAATGCAAATAAAATGCAAATCTTAACCAAAATAGTAATACCATCAAATATACCAACATTTTTTAACACACTAAAAGTAAATATAGGATTATCTTTAGTAGGAGTAATATCAGGAGAGTTTTTAGTTTCAAAAGGTGGATTAGGATATTTAATAGTATATGGTGGTCAGGTATTTCAATTAGACTTAGTAATGACAAGTGTAATTATTCTTGCAATTGTTGCGGCCTTAATGTATCAAAGTATAGTGTTAATAGAAAAGAAGATAGATTTTCACTAAATTTAGATTTTTAAGAAAGGAGAAGATGCTACAATAAAAGAGCATCTATGAAGAAAAATGGGTAGAAAGACAAAAATAATAATAGCAATAGTAGTATTATTAATCATACTATTATCAACTGTAGTAGTAACAAACTTAAAAACTAGAAATGACAATACTAATGGAAATATGAAGACAATACAGCTTAATGAAGTTACAAGATCTGTTTTTTATGCACCACAATATGTTGCCATATCAAATGGATTTTTCGAAGAAGAAGGATTAAAAATAGAAATGACAACAGGTCAAGGAGCAGATAAAGTTATGACAGCAATTTTAGCAGGTCAAAGTGATATAGGGTTATGTGGACCAGAAGCAGCAATATATGTATATAATGAAGGAAAAGAAGACTATATAGAAGTATTTGCACAATTAACACAAAAAGATGGGGCATTTTTAGTAAGTAGAACAGATACAGATAATTTTTCTTGGCAAGACTTAACAGGAAAAACTGTAATTCCAGGAAGAAAAGGTGGAGTACCATATATGACATTAGAATATGTTTTAAAACAAAATGGAATAAATCCACAAACAGATTTAGTATTAGATGATAGCATAAAATTTGATTTAATGGCAGGAGCATTCACAGGGGGCGATGCTGATTATGTTACACTATTTGAGCCAACGGCATCAATGACACAAGATGCAGGAAAAGGATATATAGTAGCTTCTGTTGGAGAAGCAGCAGGAGAAGTACCATATACTGCATATTGTGCAAAAAAGAGTTATATAGCTAATAATGAAGATATTATTAGAAAATTTACAAGAGCAATATACAAAGGAGAACAATGGGTGCAAGAGCATACTGCTAGAGAAGTTGCAGAGAAAATACAAGAGTTTTTCCCAGATACTACATTAGAGTCTTTAGAGACATCAGTTGAAAAATACAAGAGTATAGATGCTTGGAAGCAAAATCCAATATTAGAAGAAAAAGCATTTGATAAGTTGCAATTAATTATGACAGAAGCAGGAGAATTAGAAAAGAAGGCACCATATGATAAAATAGTGAACAATAAGTATGCAGAAGAATGTTTAACAAATAAAAATCAATTTTAAAATATAAATTGTGTATACTGGTATAGTGTAAATAATGTACATTATGCTAGTATTTTTAATAAAACAATACTAAAAAATACTGACAAAATTTGTATTAGTGTCAAGAAGTTTCGGAAAAAAATCCAATGATATATAATTTGT
>CAMUDX010000049.1 GCA_947087745.1 uncultured Clostridium sp.
CTAGTGAGCGGGAATTCCCGCCCACTAGAAAAAAAGCTAATTTTTATAAAAGTATGCTAATATATATTAAAATGAAAAATAAGAAAAATTTGAAGTTAACTCAAATTTTTCTTATTTTTTATTCTGAATATTTATGTTCTTTTAAAAAAAATTCCTTAATTTTGTTAAAAATAGCAACTATTTTATTTACGCTTGGAGTTTCTATCGCAGTTTCCAAACCCCCATTTTCTAAAATATTACACTTATGTTCCAAAGCACACATTTTTTCAGTATAATAATTATCGAAAAAATAGTAACCATTGGCTCTACCAATATAATTTCTATATTCATCCAATTTTCTTCTAAAGTTATCTAATCCTTCTAAATCTGTAATTTGATTAAATGTATTATTAAAATATGTAGTAAAGATTAAATTTTGCGTACGCATATATGTAGTTGAAATTTGTTCTTTAAGTACATTAATTTGATTTAGAATTTTATCTACTTTTTTTGTATGTTCATCAATTTCTTGAAGAAGATTATTCTGAATAATTATTTTTTCTTCGCAATTTAAAATATAATCAAAAGCATTAACAACGGCATCATAGACTTTTTTTGAGAAGATGCTTTCAAATAAGTTTTTAAAGTGGTTATTACTATGGAATGTGCTATCTAAAGTTGCTTCTTCACCTATTAAGAAATTTATTTGTTCTAATAAATTACACTCAACAGGATAGTAACATGGACTTGAAGTTTTCATATCAATGCCATAATATTTAACATAGTCAGGTTTAATACCAATAACTTTTGAAGTTATATATTGAACAGCTGCTTCATTTAGTCCCATACCAAAAGGTTTTAAATGAGTGAATGTACATAGTCCCATACGTAATAATTTATTACTTTTATCTTTAATTTCTTGAATATGATGTATACATTCATGTATGGCAAAGTCTTCTAAATCTTCTATATCAATTTGATTATTGAAATATATTGATGAATTCTTATAAAAGTAATTAGCCTCAGCCATTCCATTAGGCATATCTGCATTATACATGTGTATTCGGGACAATTTAATATATAAATTAGTTTCATCAAAATGAATTTCTGGAAAAGTAGCTACTAATTTTTGAGCAATATTTCTAGCAATTGTATTAACAACTAACTCATCTAATTTATCTATAACTTTTATTCCATCTTTTTTTAAATCCGATTCAATGCTCATAAATTTCTCCTTTATTGTAATTATATGATACAACAAAATCAGTCTAAAAACAATATCATAAATATTACATTTTTATTACAAATCAGGGACAAACGGGGATGAAAAGAAGTACATTTATACTAGAATATAAAGTTAATATTCTAAATAAAGTGTACTTCTTAATAATATGAAATATTTTAATTATTATACAACAGAACTTAATGATTTTCCTATTTGATGACTACATTGTAAATTTTATTTTTAACATAAATCTCCTTAACAATAGATTTACCATCAAGTAGATTAGATATAGCATTATGAACTTTATTTTTAACAATAGATTCATCTTCATCTACATTAATACTTATAGTAGCTCTTAATTTGCCATTTACTTGAATTGGAATTTCTATAATATCATCAACAATTTTACTTTCATCATAAGTTGGCCAAGCTTCATAAGTAATAGTATTATTGTGCTTTAATACTGTATTCCATAATTCTTCTGAAATGTGAGGTGCAACAGGACTTAATAATTTAATAAATCCTTCTGCATATTCTATAGGGAATATATCCTCTTTGCTTACAGCGTTTATAAAAATCATAAGTTGTGAAATAGCTGTATTAAAGTTCATTGTATCATAATCATCTGAGACTTTTTTAACTGTAAAGTGATATAACTTTTCAAGATTTTTATTCTCTTTATCTTGTATTTTATCAGATTCAGTATATAACCTCCAAATTCTATCTAGGAATTTGTTACATCCTCTAATACTTTCCATAGACCAAGGAGCAGTCTGGTCAAAAGGTCCCATGAACATTTCATAAAGTCTTAATGTATCAGCTCCAAATTCTTTAACTATATCATCTGGATTAATAACATTACCTTTTGATTTTGACATTTTTTCACCATTTGACCCTAGAATCATTCCATGTGATGTACGTTTATTATATGGCTCTTTAGTTGGAACTACTCCAATATCATATAAGAACTTGTGCCAAAATCTTGAATATAGCAAGTGTAGTGTAGTATGCTCCATACCACCATTATACCAATCAACTGGTCCCCAATAATCTAATGCTTCTTTTGATGCAAATTCTTTGTTATTATGTGGGTCCATATATCTTAAGAAGTACCAAGATGAACCAGCCCATTGTGGCATTGTATCAGTTTCTCTTTTTGCTGGCTTACCACAATGAGGGCAAGTAGTATTAATCCATTCTGTATGTTTTGCAAGTGGTGATTCTCCATTTTCACTAGGCTCATAGTTTTCTATATCAGGTAATACTAATGGTAATTCTTTTTCTGGAACTGGTACCCATCCACATTCTTCACAATATACCATAGGAATAGGCTCACCCCAATATCTTTGCCTTGAGAATACCCAGTCACGAAGTTTGTAATTTACTTTCTTTTTACCTAAATTATTGTTTTCTATATATTCATTCATTTTAGCAATTGCATCTTTAACTTCTAATCCTGTTATAAATCCTGAATTTATAAGTTTTCCTGCTTCTTTGCTAGTATAGGCTTCTTTTTGAATATCCCAATTTCCTTCTGCTTCGATAACTTGTTTTATTGGTAAACCAAATTTAGTTGCAAATTCATGATCTCTTTCATCATGTGCTGGTACTGCCATTATGGCTCCTGTACCATATGTTATTAATACATAATCAGAAATCCATATAGGAATTTCTTCATTTGTTACAGGATTTATAGCTTTTATTCCTTTTATTTCAACACCTGTTTTTTCTTTATTTAATTCTGAACGCTCAAAGTCTGATTTTAAACTTGCTTGGTATTTGTAATCTTCAATTTCTTTTAAGTTAGTAATTCTGTCTTTGCATTTTTCTATTAAATCATGTTCAGGTGCAATAACCATATAAGTTGCTCCAAACATTGTGTCTGGTCTAGTTGTGTAAATTAATAGATTTTCATTTGTTTCGCTTATTTTGAAGTTTACCTCTAGCCCTTCACTTCTTCCAATCCAATTAATTTGCTGTGTTTTTATTTTCTCTAAGAAATCAACATCATCTAAATCATCTATTAACCTTTGTGCATATTCTGTGATTTTTAACATCCATTGGCTTTTTTCCTTTTGCACTACTGGACTTCCACATCTTTCGCATACACCATTTACAACTTCTTCGTTTGCTAATCCTACTTTACATCCTGTACAGAAGTTGATTGGCATTGTTGCTTTGTATGCTAGTCCTTTCTTATATAATTGTAAGAATATCCATTGTGTCCATTTGTAGTAGTCTGGGTCAGTTGTATTTACTTCTCTAGACCAATCAAATGAAAAACCTATTGATTTTAATTGTTCTCTAAAATGATTTATATTTTTCTCAGTTGTTATTTTTGGATGTACATGTGTTTTTATAGCATAATTTTCTGCTGGTAATCCAAATGCATCAAACCCTATTGGATATAATACATTTAAGCCTTGCATTCTTTTCTTTCTTGCAATGATATCTAGTGCTGTATAACTTCTTGGATGTCCTACATGTAATCCTTGACCTGATGGATATGGAAATTCTATTAGTCCATACCATTTTTCTTTTGAGTGGTCTATTTTTGCATTAAATGTTCCTTCTTTATACCATTTGTCTTGCCACTTTTTTTCTATTTCCATAAAATTATATGCCATATTATTCATTCCTTTCGTTTTTTACTTATTTTAGTCTATAAAAATACTGTAATACTGTTGCATTTTTTCTCTTAAATATATGTTAAGATTATACTTTGAAATATGCTAAAAGTCAATATTTTACTGTTTTAAATTCGAGATTTTAAAAGTAATACTAAATTTAGTGCAAAGAAGAGAAGCCCAAAGATAAGGGCTTCTACGATTTAACTAACTAATAAATATATAAGTCTAAGATATTTGTAAAGAAATATTGAAGTGATAGTTCTAAAAGAAATTGTACTTATTTCTTTCCATGATATAATTCACATCTGATATTGTTGCATTAGTGCAATTGTATAAGTTATTGAAAATCCATTGAGCAGTTTCATAAGCAATTTCACCATTTTCGTAAAGTATAGCGAGTTTGGATGTCGGGTTACATGTAATTGGTTTCTTTTTTAGAGCTAGTTTAAATTTTAGCCCTGAACAATCTTGAGGACTTTTAAGGATACTTATCAGCCTTTTTAAATCTGATACATTACCTTCTTTAAAAGCCTCCTTGACTTCATCAATATATACATGTATATCAGGAGCGGTCATTTTATGGATTGTGCAAACATATGCAAGAGCTCTTTTGTATTCTATTGATTCTGTGCTTTCAGCATTATTAATAGTGCAGAAAACAAATAAGTATAAAAGAAGTTCTTCAAGAAAATTAAGATTATCCTGGAATTTTTTTGCTCCACACTCTTTTGCATCAAAACCAAGCTTAATTTCAGAAATAGGCTCAATGCAGTCTAATAGCTTGGAGTTTTGACAACCAATGGTTTGCCGTACTCTTCCTAAAATAAAGCAATCATATTTAGGCTTTTCATAAAATTTGGAAATTATATGACCATCTGAATTGCGTAGATAGTATGCTATTTGTGCATTAGGCTTATTAGATCTTATATCAGAATTATCAAAGCACAATCTTAATTTTTGTTTCTGCGAACTCCAAAAATATAAACGAACTTCACGTTGCTTCTTTTGGGAGTATTCATTTTTAACTTCACTTATTAATCTGTTAAACAAAGTAAATTCATTGCCAAGATTTATCATAATTTTTTTTGCAAATTCGGCAATGAATATATCAATAGATGAATGTTCAACTACAGCCAATTGTGTGTCTTCAGGTACTTTGATATTAGTACTATAGTTCTTATCGATTTCTATGGAATATGCTTTAGGAAATGTTGCTACTTTTTTAACATCTGTGAAAGTTCCAATATCCTCTTTGAAACTAGTTATAATGTGGACATTAATAGACCGCCCGTTTATAGTGCTACTCATAGAAAAAAGATATTTAAACATGTTTCTCCTCCTTAAAATTCAGTTAGTTTTAAAGCTTATAAGCTTTATTTATAGTTACGATAAACAATGTTATTATACCATTTCGGACATTTTATGTCAATTGATATGGCGTTTATATCCTTGATGCGGAAATTTATTTTTATATAGAACAAGTAAATATATAATTATATTTTACGAAAAACACTAATTTCCAAGGTTACGCAAAAATGTGCAATCTTGAAGAAAGCTATTAAAAAAAACACATATATAACTAAAAAATTATAAAAAACACTTGTATATAAAAATAAAAATATATTATACTATATAGAAATAGGGAGGAGAGAGAAAATGAAATACAAAAAACAAGAAATAAAAAAAGGAATCAATATTCATATAATAAATACAAACAGATTCAAAACAAATTTAGTAGCTATATTTTTAACAACACCAATAACAAGAGAAGAAGTAACATACAATGCAGTAATATCATCAGTATTAAGAAGAGGAAGCAAAAACATGCAGACACAAGAACAAATAAGCAAAGAATTAGAAAACATGTATGGAGCAACATTTGACTGTGGGATAGATAAAACAGGAGACAATCACATATTAAGATTTTACCTAGAATCCATAAACGACAAATATCTTCCACAAAACAATGAAAAAATGTTAAAAAGTAGTTGTGAAAAATTACTAGAAATAGTATTTAATCCATTAACAGAAGGACAAGCCTTTAAAAAAGAATATGTAGAACAAGAAAAAGAAAATGTAAAAAGGATGATAGAAGGGAAAATAGATAACAAGGCAAGATATGCAATGGATAGATGTATAGAAGAAATGTATAAAGGAAAGCCATATGGATTATACAAATATGGATATATAGAAGACTTAAATAACATAAATCCACAAGATTTATATGAGCGTTATCAAAAATTAATAGACAGTTGCAAAATAGACGTATTTATATCAGGACCAGTAGATGAAAATGAAGAACAAAAAATACAAAAAGACATAGAAGAGAATGAAAATATAAAAGAGCTAAAAGAAAGAGAAGCAAACTATATAAAAACAGCAATACTAGACAGAGAAGTAGAACAAGAGAAAATTATAACAGAGTCAATGGAAGTAACACAAGGAAAGTTAGTATTAGGTCTAAATGTACAGCTAAAAACAGAAGAAGAAAAATATATCACAAGTGTATATAATGGAATACTAGGAGGGTCAGCAACATCAAAATTATTTCAAGAAGTAAGAGAAAAAGCAAGCTTAGCATATACAGCAAGTTCAAGTTTTATAAGGCATAAAGGAAATATAATGATAAACTGTGGAATAGAAATAAAAAATTATGAAAAAGCCTTAGAAATAATAAGAAAGCAATTAGAAGATATGAAAAGTGGAAACTTTACAGAGGAAGACTTAGAAAACAGCAAAAAGGGAATAATATCAGTAATAAAGGGAATAGAAGATGAACAAGACACAGAAATAACATATTATTTTGGGCAAGAGTTATCGGGAGATAAAATGGAGATACAAAAGTATATTGAAACAATACAAAAAGTAACAAAACAAAATGTTATAGATATTGCAAATAAGATATCAATAAATACAATATATTTTTTAAAAGACTAATAGTATGTTAATATAGAAAATAAAATTCACAGAAAGGAATGTATAAAGTATGCAAGTGATAGAAAATTTAAAGATAAAGGAAAAGTTATACACAGAAAAATTAGAAAATGGAATGACAGTAATGATAATTCCAAAAAAAGACACACAGAAAAAATATGTAATATGGGGAACACACTATGGGTCAAACGACAGCAAGTTTGTAATACCAGGAAGTAAGGAAGCAATAGAAGTTCCAAAGGGAGTAGCACATTTTTTAGAGCATAAAATGTTTGAACAAGAAAATGGAAAAAATAGCTTGGATGTATTAACAGCATTAGGCGTAGAGGCAAATGCATATACAACAAATGACCATACAGCATATTTATTTGAATGTACAGACAAATTTTATGAAGCACTAGATGAATTAATGGATTATGTACAGCACCCTTATTTTACAGATGAAAATGTTGAAAAAGAAAAAGGAATAATAGGTCAAGAAATAATGATGTATGATGACTATCCTGAATGGAAAGTATATCTAAACACATTAGAAGCAATGTATAAAGAGCATCCTGTAAAATTAGATATAACAGGAACAATAGAAACAATAAGTCATATAGATAAAGGGGTATTATATAATTGCTACAACACATTTTATAATCCCTCAAACATGGTATTAGTAGTATGTGGAGATTTCGAGCCTGAAGAAATATTAAAAGAAATAAAAAATAGATTATTAGACAAGAAATCAGAAGGGGAAATAAAAAGAATATATCCAACTGAAAGTGAAGAAATTGTACAACCTATGATAAATCAAAATATGGAAGTAAGTATGCCATTATTTACAATTGGTATCAAAGACAAGCCAGCAGATGAAAAGGAAAAAGTAAAAAAACATATAGCAATAGAAATATTACTAAATTTAATACTAGGAAGAAGTTCAGAGTTATATAAAGAATTATATAACGAAGGGATAATATTTGCACAACCATCATTAGAATATGAGTTTACTACTGATTATGCACATATATTGATAACAGGTCAAGCAACAAATCCAGAGGAACTATTTGATAGATTTAAAAATAAAATCAATGAAATAAAGCAAAATGGAATAAATGAAAATGACTTTGATAGAATAAAAAAGATGATTTATGGTGGATATGTAAAAGAATATAATGATGTAGCTGAGATTGCTAGAATGTTCTTATCAGATTCATTTAAAGGAATAAATAGTTTTGATTATATCGAAGAAATAGGTGGTGTAAACGCCCAATATGGTAAGCAAGTTTTAAATACAGTATTTAATGATGATAAAATGGTATTATCAACAGTAAAAAAATAGAAACCGTTTTCGGTTTCTATTTTTTATATTTTAGGAAATTTATCATTGTATGATAAATTTATATTAAACTTTCATACTCAAACCAACTTTTTGCCTATCAAAATCAATTTTAATAACTTTAACTTTTACAATATCTCCAACTGAAACAACTTGAGAAGGAGACTTAATAAAAGAATCGCTCATTTCAGAAATATGAACTAAACCATCATGTTTAACACCAATATCAACAAAAGCACCAAAATCAATAACATTTCTAACAGTACCAGTTAAAATCATACCTTCTTGCAAATCTTCAAATTTCAAAACATCATTTCTAAAAACAGGTTTAGGCATATCTTCACGAGGGTCACGACCTGGCTTAGAAAGTTCTGATATAATATCTTGAAGAGTCATTTCGCCAATATCTAATTCACTAGCTGTTTTAGAAACATTAATAGATTCAAGTTTTTTTCGTAAATCTGATAATTTTTGCTTATCAGTTAAATCATTAGCAGAAAAACCAAGCAGTGATAGAAGTTTTTCTGTCTGAGAATAACTTTCTGGGTGTACAGCTGTTAAATCTAAAGGATTATCTCCATCAAAAATTCTAACGAATCCAGCACATTGCTCAAAGGCAACTTTGCCTAGTTTACTAACTTTTAATAAATCTTTCCTATTTTTAAATTTTCCATTTTCATCTCTATATTTAACTATATTTTTAGCAATAGTATTATTAATTCCAGATACATATGAAAGTAGGGAAGGAGTTGCAGTATTTACATCTACACCAACTTTATTTACACTATCTTCAACAACACCAGTTAAGCTATCTGCTAGCCTTTTTTGATTTACATCATGTTGATATTGACCAACACCTATAGCTTTAGGGTCTATTTTTACTAATTCTGCTAGTGGGTCTTGCAAACGCCTTGCTATTGAAATAGCACCTCTAATAGAAACATTTATATCAGGATATTCTTCTGTTGCAAGTTTAGAAGCGGAATATACAGAAGCACCAGCTTCACTAACTATAACATAATGAACATCACGTTTAGTATCTTTTAACATATCAGCAACAAACATTTCAGATTCTCTTGAAGCTGTTCCATTACCAATCGCAATCATATCAATTTTGTCTTTTTCAATTAGAGCAAGCAATTTAGATTTACTGCCAACAACGTCATTTTGTGGGGCAGTAGGATATATTGTTTCAGTATCTAACACTTTTCCAGTATCATCAATTACAGCAATTTTACAACCAGTTCTGTATGCTGGGTCAAATCCCATAACAGTTTTACCTTTGATAGGTGCACCTAATAAAAGTTGTTTTGCATTTTGACCAAATACTTTAATAGCCTGTTCTTCAGCCTTCTCAGTTAAATCTGAGCGGATTTCTCTATCAATAGAAGGCTCTATTAGTCTTTTAAAACTATCTAAAATAGTAGCTTTTAACATTTCAGTAAACTGATTATTACCTTTAATAATGTCTCTTTCAATATAGAATAGAATTTTATTTTCATCTTTTTCAATTTTTACTTTTAGAAATTCTTCAGTTTCTCCACGATTAATTGCTAATATTCTATGACTTGGGATTTTACTTACAACCTCTTTATAATCATAATACATTTCGTAGTTAGACTTTTCAGCAGGTTTAGTAGCAGATGTAACCAATATACCATAGCGATAACATATTTTTTTAATATATTTTCTAAATTTAGGCTCATCAGAGATTTGCTCTGCAATTATATCTAAAGCTCCTGCAATTGCATCATCAGCAGATAATACTTCTTTTTCCTCAGAAATAAATTGTTCAGCAATTTTGTTTATATCTTCAGTTTCTGTTTGTTCTAAAATGATATTAGCCAATGGCTCTAATCCTTTTGCTTTTGCGACTGTAGCTCTTGTTTTTTTCTTTTGTTTGTAAGCTCTATATATATCTTCAACTTCTGCTAAAGTTTTACAAGTTGCAATTTCTTGTAAGAGTTCATCAGTTAGTTTTCCTTGTTCATCAATTGATTTTACTACTTCTGCTTTTCTTTCTTCTAAATTTCTTAGATACATCAAGCGGTCATTAAAGTTTCTTAATATTTCATCACTTAATCCACCTGTAACTTCTTTTCTATAACGTGCAATGAATGGAATTGTGTTTCCCTCATCTATTAGTTTGATTGTGTTTTCTGCTTGAGAATATTTTATACTTAATTCTTCAGCAATTTGATTGATTAGTTTGTCCATTTATATTAACCTCTTTTCTAAATTTTCAAGTTTTTGAATAATAGTTAAAATATATTGAGTCATGTTTCTTACTTGATTTTTTGTATTATATCAGAAGGTTTTAAAAATAGTCAATGATGTGAAAGAAAATAAAAGAAGAACTATTAGTGTCAAGAAGTTTCGGAAAAAAATCCAATGATATATAATTTGTTAGCGA
>CAMUDX010000050.1 GCA_947087745.1 uncultured Clostridium sp.
TGTTCATTTATTTTTTTATCAATTTTTTGTTGCATTAGCATTTGAGATTATCATTGCTTTTAAAATGCATATTTTATTACATTTATGATGAAAAGAGATGACTAATACTAATTGTCATCCCCCTCTTTATCAAGATTTTGTTTCATGTGCGTTTGTAGCTATTTATGCATTATTGATTATGCTGTTTCTCTTTCTATAATATGCACTAAATCTTCTATTACAGCAAAGAACTCTGGTTCTTCTTTACGGCTATTTTCAAAAATAGATTGAATTACAGACTTACGCTTATCTAATGTCAAAGGCTCTGTCTTAGGTGCCATCCCATCTATATATGTGATTTTACCAATCTTAGCTTTGTTCCAGTAGAATCTGCTTTCACATAATCCTGGCGTGTCTTTTAAGACAATTTCTACATTGTGCCCTTCTCGTGCAAATCTTTCTGCTACTTCATGATATAATGCTACTTTGTAAGTCATTATACCTTCTTTTGTCTTAATTTCTCTTGCCTTTGTAATATTTTCATATTGTTTTTGGACTGTAGCTTTCCTTGCCTCATATGCCATGATAATTTTGTCAGGTGTAAAATCTACCTTGTTGTTTGATGTATATTGTTTGATTAAAAGTAAAGGAGTTTTTTCATACACATAAGATATTTCTCCCTTTCTTCCTTTCTCCGCCTTATACCAAAAAATTGTAATGTTGGACTTTTTAATATTATTTTTTAAATCAATCTCAACATCATAGCCATATTCAACAAGCTTTTCAGCAACTTCAGGATATAGTATTTCTTCAAATAAATATCCATAGTTCCATCCTAAAACTATCATCTGTTCAATCTTTTTTGTCACTATTCTGTATTGTTTTAAAACAGCTTCCTTCCGCATTTCTAATGTCATCATAGTAATATTCTCCTTTTCATGTTTTTGGTTATTTACTATTTCTATACATAATCTTGATTTTAGCTATTTTCTTATAGCTTTTTGATTGAGAAAATATTCTCACTTTTAAGAAAATTTTTTGCATTAATTATTATAACTTATTTTTCATGGTTTTGCAAGTAGTATACTTCTTCGATAGTGTAAAACCTTAAATTTAAAAGTAAATTCCAGTGATGGCTTAATAGGAATTTAGTTTTGGAATATTTCATGCTATAATTATATTAATACTTTACTTGGGTACAAGGAGGTATTATCATGGAAAATACAAATCAAAAACATTTAACTTTAGAAGATAGAAATTATATTGAACAAGCACTTAATCATGGTATGACATTTAAAGAAATTGCTAAATTTCTATCCAAAGATCCAACTACAATTTCAAAAGAAATTAAAAAACATAGGATAAGAAAAGAACCTAATACTTTTAATGGTTGTGGTAATATTTGCAAAAACAAATTCTCATGTAGGAGAAAAAATGTATGTGGTAGGAATTGCAACTTTTTGTGTTTTAAATGTAAACGATGTAACTCCTATTGCTCTGATTTTCAAGAAGATATTTGTCTTATCTTAAAGCAAGCTCCTTATGTTTGTAATTCTTGTTCTTCAAAAAGTGCTTGTAGATTAGTTAAATACTATTATCGTGCTTTACCTTCCTATCATCAATACAAACATACTTTATCTACCTCCAGACAGGGCATTAACCTTTCTAGCGAAGAACTTTGTGAATTAGATAATATCGTTTCTCCATTAATTAAACAAGGTCAAACAATATCTCATATTTATCAAACACAAAATTTAAAATGTTCTAAGTCATCACTTTACAATTATATTGACCAAAATCAGCTATCTGCTAGAAATATTGATTTACCAAGAAGAATTAGATTTTCTACAAGAAAAGTTAAAAGGACTCCTCCAAAAGATACTTCTATTCGTAAAGGTAGAACTTATGATGATTTTGAAAAATATTTATTAGATAATCCAGATGTTCCAGTAGTTGAAATGGATACTGTTGAAGGTAAAAAAGGTGGAAAAGTACTTCTTACTATGCTCTTTAAAAATTCTAAACTTATGTTAGCTTTTCTATTAGAAGATAAAACAAGAAATTCTGTACTTAAAGTATTTAATTGGATTGAAGGTATTCTTGGAAATGATTTATTTGAGAAAACTTTTCCTGTTATCCTTACTGATAATGGTTCCGAATTTTCAAATCCTTTAAGCTTAGAATTTAATCACGATGGAATTGGAAGAACTAGAATATTTTTCTGCAACCCAGGAGCCTCTTATCAAAAAGGAGCTATTGAGAAAAACCATGAGTTTATTCGCTATGTCATACCTAAAGGCACTTCTATGGACAACCTTACTCAGCAAGATATTGATTTAATGATAAATCATATTAATAGCTTAACTAGACCTAGCCTAAACAATGCCACACCATATGAATTAGCACAAATACTTTTAGATAACGAGGTATTAAAAAAGTTGAATCTCAAAAAGGTTCCCGCCAATGAAATTCAACTTAAACCAAAATTACTAAAGAAAAATTAGTTTAAATTAAATTTTACATATATCCAAGTAAAGTTTTAATTTAAAATTACACACAAACACGAGTGGAATTTATTTAAAAAAATCTAAAGCCAGTCGTGTATTAATCGTGTCACTATTTAAAATTTTTCTCTAATTTAATTATATTTTAGCATATTTTTATTACAAAATGCAATTGAAAAAGAGAAAATTCCCTTGATTTACTGGACTTTTCTCTTGGACTAGTAAATTCTGTTAAATGTAGAATTTACTTTTATATTTAACCATAAGCAAAAAACTAGATTGTTCTAGTTTTCCTTTTATATTTATTAATCTATAATCTCTTCAAAACGGTATTTTTGAGTTGCATCTGGATATTTTTCGTGATCTACTTCTGATAAAAACATCTTTAATGGTCTTGCATAAATACCATCCTTATGATTTGTCTTTCCATTGTTGTCCATACAACGATATACTACTAATTTTTCGCCTGTCTCACTATGTTGTGCTACTGTAATTACAAAAGATCTTGCACCTTTAAAATGTCTCCACATTGTAAAAGGTTTTACTATTCTTTCTTCCATATATTTTTCCTCCTTGATTTTTATCTGTATACATTTTATCACTTTACTTATTTTTTGACTATTATTTTCCATCATTTTTTCAAATAATTTATTAAAATATATAACTTATTTTGTTTAATTACCTTATTTTACAAACTTTTACATATCTCTTCAAATTTATTTGCTGTCTCAGTTTCCATCTTCTCTGTTACTCTCACATATATATTATAAGTAGTATCAATATTTCTATGTCCTAGCCTTTTTGAAACTGCTTTTATATCTGCTCCTGATTCAATAAGTCTTGTTGCATGTGTATCTCTAAAATCATGAAATCGGCATGGAATACCTAATTCATAATGAATTACTTTAAATGGATATTTACATGAATCTGTACCTTCAAAAACACCATTATTTTTTAGAAACACTAATTTAACTTCTGGCAAAGCAACCTCTATTTCAGCATGTGCATTTATAATTTTAATTTCTTGTTTATTATTATAAGGATTTATAACTATTTTTTTATAATGTTTCATATATGTATCACCATAATTTTTTCTATGTTCTTCTTGCTCTTGTTTATATTCTTTTAGTGCATTAACAAGAGTATCTCCTATAGGTATTGTTCTATAACTTGTTTCTGTTTTACATGTTCCAAAATACCATACTGTAGTTGAATTACCACTTATATGTCTTTGTTTTGTTCCTCCTGATTGATTTTTCTTTAGTATGTTTTTATTAACACTAATTGTTTTATTATAAAAATCAATATCATCCCAAGTTAAAGCAAATACTTCTGCAATTCTTAATCCAGTACAATATGCTGTTAGAAAAGCATAATAAACACAATGATTATTTTTAAATCTATCTAATATTAAATTAATTTCTTCATTTGTAAAGATATGTGCTGGATCTTCTGGTGGAATATCATATTTAGGCAACTTCAAACCAATTGCTGGATTTACCTTTATAAAATCTGTTTCATACGCATATGTAAAAGAGCCTTTTATTACTTTTTTAATATTATTTAAAAAGTTCTTGCTAAATGATTTATTAACATAGATTTTATTAATAAATTCTTGAAGTGTGCTTTTTGTAATTTGAGATAGTCTGAAATAGCCTATATTTGGTTTTATATGATTTTTTATAATATTGCTATATCCTTCTATGGTATGATATTTTAAATTGATATAACAATAATTCTCAAGCCAATAATCTAAAAAGTCCGAATAACTCATACAACTTGCTGAAAATGAATTACCTGTGTTTAGATAATCATTGTATGCAATTACTCCTTCTTTCTCTGCTTCTGACTTTGTTTTAAATCCTGACTTACTTAAAAATTTTCTTTTTCCATCAATTTTTGCAATTTCAAATTTATATTGATAGAAATTTCCTCTCTTTTGAATTGTTACATTCGACATTTTTTATTTCTCCTTTCATTTTTCGAATGTAAACAAAAAATGCTATCACGAATGATAACATTTTTATTATTGATATTCACTTTGTTTGCAATTACATAATCCTTTAATTTCAAGTACTCCCAAGATTTTATTACAAACTATGAAAACATTTTGCAAACAAAATGCAAACAATTTGGTGTGTTTTCATAGTTATGTTTACTTACTTAATCTCTGAAAGTATTGATATTACTGATTTCTTCCACAGCAATTTTTGTATTTCTTACCACTTCCACAAGGACAAGGGTCATTTCTACCAACTTTAGGACCATCATTAACAACTGGTTGGCTAACATTAGCATTATCAGGAGTCTGATTAATCTTTGAGCCATTATCTAGACTATTCAAAGCTTGCAATGCAGCGCCAGTAATTCTAGCAGCCTCTTCCCTTTTAATTTCATCTTGCTTATGAATACTCATCAAAGGTTTAACAACATCAAACTTAATATTTTCAATCATTTCATCAAACATATCAAATCCTTCAATTCTATACTGAACAACTGGGTCTTTTTGACCATATGCACGAAGACCTATACCATTTTTTAATTCATCCATATTATCAATATGGTCCATCCATTTTTGGTCAACTATTTTCAATAAAACAACTCTTTCAAGTTCTCTTAATTCTTCACTACCAATTTCTTTTTCCTTTTTCTCATAATATGAGTGTGCTTGGTTTGTTAACTCTTCAACTATTGCTTCTTTATTATCACTATTTTCGTCTATAAAGTTTGACATAGTATCATGTATTTCTTGCCCAAAAATATTTCTTATTTCTGTTTTTAAAGCTTCTAAATTAACACTTTCTTCTGTTCCATAATACATAGCTACACTATTGTCAGCAACAGAATCTATCATTTTTGATATACTTGCACTTAAATTTTCTCCATCTAGTACTTGTCTTCTTTGTTTGTATATTATTTCTCTTTGGGCATTCATTACATCATCATATTTTAATACATTTTTACGAATACTAAAGTTACGACCTTCTACCTTCTTTTGAGCACTTTCTACTGAATTTGTAATTATTCTTGAATCTATTGGCATATCCTCATCTGCACCTAAAGAATCATATACTCTTGTAATCATATCTCCACCAAAAATTTTCATTAAATCATCATCTAATCCAATATAAAATTTAGATTCACCTGGGTCTCCTTGTCGTCCACTACGACCACGTAATTGATTGTCTATTCTTCGTGATTCATGTCTTTCTGTTCCTATTATTTTTAGACCTCCTGCTGCTATTACCTTTTCTTTTTCTTCTTTGATTTCTTGGTTATATTTTTCTTCTAATTTTTTGAATGTTTCTCTTGCTTTTAATATTTCTTGGTCATCTGTTTCATAATATGTATTAGCTTCTTCTATTAATTCTTCAGGCATCTTATTTTTTCTCATCTCTTGTTTTGCCAAAAATTCACTATTTCCACCTAGCATAATGTCAGTACCACGACCTGCCATATTTGTAGCTATTGTAACTGCTCCAAATTTACCAGCTTGTGCAATGATTTCCGCTTCTTTTTCATGAAATTTAGCATTTAATACTTCATGTTTAATACCTTCCTTAGATAATATTTTGCTTAGTTTTTCTGACTTTTCGATTGAAACAGTACCTACTAATACTGGTTGACCTTTTGCATGGCTTTCTTTTACACTTTGAACTATCGCATTATATTTTGCTTTTTCATTTTTATATATTACATCATTTTGGTCTATTCTTTTTACTTCTTTATTTGTTGGTATACTTATTACATCTAAATTATATATTTCTTGGAATTCTTCTTCTTCTGTTAAAGCTGTTCCTGTCATTCCTGATAATTTATCATACATTCTAAAGTAGTTTTGGAATGTTATTGTTGCTAGTGTTTTTGATTCATCTGCTATTTTTACATTTTCTTTTGCTTCTATAGCTTGATGTAATCCGTTATTATATCTTCTTCCATACATTATACGTCCAGTAAATTCATCTACTATTAAAACTTCATTATCTTTAACTATATAATCAATATCCCTTTTCATTATTCCATATGCTCTTAAAGCTTGGTTTATATGGTGTACTAATGTAGAATTTTCTATATCATTAAGATTTTCTAATCTAAATTCTTGCTCTGCTTTATGAATTCCTTTTTGTGTTAGAGATGCTGATTTTGCTTTTAAATCTACTATATAGTCATAGTTTTCATTATCTTCTGCTTGTGCTTCATCTTTTACATCTTCTTCTACAATTACTTTTTCTTTTAATCTTTTCACAAAGTCATTTGCTTTTTTGTATAAGTCTGATGATTGGTTTGCTCTTCCTGATATTATTAATGGTGTTCTTGCTTCATCTATTAATATACTATCTATCTCATCTACTATTGCATATGATAATCCTCTTTGTACAAGTTGATTTTTATAGATTACCATGTTATCTCTTAGATAATCGAATCCAAATTCATTATTTGTTCCATATGTTATGTCACAAGCATATGCTTTTTGTTTTTGTTCTGGTGACATTCTTGATATTACTAGCCCTACTGATAGTCCTAAAAATTTGTATAGTTTTCCCATCCATTCACTATCTCTTTTTGCTAAATAATCATTTACTGTTATTACATGTACACCTTTTCCTGTTAATGCGTTTAGATATACTGGTAGTGTTGCTACTAATGTTTTTCCTTCTCCTGTTTTCATCTCTGCAATTCTTCCTTGATGTAATACTATTCCTCCTATTAATTGAACATCAAAATGTCTCATTCCTAATACTCTTTTTGATGCTTCTCTTACTACTGCAAATGCTTCTGGTAATATTTCATCTAATGTTTTTCCTTCTTCTAGTTGCTTTCTGAATTCATTTGTTTTGTTTCTTATTTCTGTATCTGTTAATTTTGATATTTCTTCTTCTAATCCATTTATTTGTTCTACTATTGGCATTATTCTTTTAACTTCTTTTTCACTATATGTTTTAAATATTTTACTAAATATGCTCATTTGCTTTAGGCCTCCTTCTTCCATACTTCACTACTATATCATTTTTTTTTGCCTATTTCAAGGGGTTATAATGTTTTTTGGCATATATTTATTTTTGTATCATATATTTTACTATCATAATTTATTAAAGTATCTCTTCATTTGGTAAATGCACAAGAAAGGATTTGAATTTAATATGTTTATTTGTAATATAAAGGTTAATGGTAATAAATTGTTTAAAAGAATTTTAATAATTCTAGGTATTATTGTGCTGATTATTACTGCTTTAGTGCTTTATAGGATATTTATTGCTAATAAAAATGAGCCTTTTAAAGTTTCTGACTCTCTTCCACATTCTAATGTTACCGAAATTAGCCCCAACAATTATACTAATATTTTAAAGGCTACTCATGATGATATTGATTCTTATGTTGGTAAAGAAATTAAGTTTTCGGGATATGTATATAGGGTTTTAGATTTTAATGAAAAACAATTTGTTTTGGCTAGAAATATGTTAATCGATTCTCAGGCTTTTGTTGTTGGTTTTTTATGCGAATATGATGGTATTTCTGAGTTTGATGATGGCTCATGGGTTGAAATTGTTGGCACTGTTACTAAAGGTAAGTATCATAATCAAGATATTCCTATTATTAAAATTGATTCTTTGACTCAAATTAATCAACCTGAAAATCCTTTTGTTTCTCCTCCTGATAATACATATGTTCCTACTAGTAGTATGTTGTAATTTGTTGTTATGAAATTTGCAATTTTTAAAAGCAGACTTGATGATACTTTGATAAGTATTGGTCTGCTTTTTGCATTAATATTTTAATTGTTTATCTATTATCTCCTATGTCTTCTTCCAATTTTTCAAAAATTTTTGGATACATTTTCTTATATGAAAAATCTTTATCTGTCTTTGCTATAAAACCTTCATGTCCATATAACATGTTTATTGTTAAAGAGTCTGCTCTTTCTCTTGCAGTATTACCATATTTTGTGATTGTTTCATCATCTTTAGCTAATATTGTATATGGCACTAAAGTCTTACCTATATATGCTGATGCAAAATTTCTATGATGACCTTCTATAATATATTTATAACCTTCTACTTCCACTACTTCTATTTCAGAAGAAGGATTATAGCCATTTTTCTCTAATGTCTCAACCATTTCATCAAAATTAAGTGTATCTCTTGCTAAAGTTTCTCTTTCTGCTTGTAATGGTAATAAAGTTTTTGGGCTTGTCCATGTTTTTGCAAAAAATTGATTATTTCTATAATATTGTAAACCTTTTATAATTATGTCAGAAATATCCTCAATACTTGCATATGAAGTGTCTATTATCAAATCATAATTATCAGGATTTTCTAAATCTATACCATATCTTTGTTTATATCTTTTTACTTCTCCTGTTAATCTTCTTTCTCTTTCCACTTTTGCTTCTAATAATGTATTATATCTTGAATCTTCTATGCCTCTAGTTTTATCATTAAATAATCTTTCAGCTGCCACTTCTGAATTAGATGTTAGCCTTACTGAAAATGAATTTGGAATATTTGAAAATGCTAACCTAGAATCAATTATCCATATCTGGTTTGGTCTATACTCTTTATTTATTTCTTTTCCTTTTTCTTTTATATCTGTATCTATAATTGTATCAATTATCTTTCGAATTTCTGTTATTTCCTTCATATTGTTTGCTTTCTCTATAGTAAAATTTGAAAAATCAATATTAGATTTCTTGAGTCTTGCCAAATCTTTAGAAAAACATTTTCTAAATTCATCAATTTTAAATAATTTTGCTAGTTCTCTTTTATTTAATAATTCTTCTGTCTTTTCTTTATTTTCGATATTATTAATAAATTCTATAAGAGAATTAAAATATTTTCTAAATGCTTCTCCTGTTGATTCTAAATGAATATCTTCTTCTTTGTACCCTAATTCTTGTAGTTTTTTTATTAATGTTTTAATAGTTGTGCTTTTACCTGTAACAGGTTGTCCTGATATTGTTATGATATTATTTCTTATTTCATTCATATATTAGTCTCCTTATTAATTTAATAAAAAAATTATATCACATTATGTTAATCTTGTCAAATTTGATTCATTTTTGATAGTGTAAAATGGTTTCGGAATGGAAAAAAAGAAAGTCCTTTGATATAATT
>CAMUDX010000051.1 GCA_947087745.1 uncultured Clostridium sp.
TCCAGTGAGCGGGAATTCCCGCTCACTGGAAAAAAAGCTTAATTTTTAAAAAATATATATTAATCCTTATCAATCTAAATTTTATATAGTCATAATTTAGTTATTTATATATAAACTTGGATCAACATATTCTGAATTTAATAGCATTTCAAAATGTAAATGAGATTCATCTGCAATTTCAAACACGGCTGTACTTCCTATAGTTCCAAGTGTCTGTCCTTGTGTTACTTGTTCGCCTTCGACTATAAACTCGGCAGTTAATAAATTTGAATATATTGTTTGGAATCCTGCTGAATGTTCAACTATAACTGTTAATCCATATCTAGGGTCACTTTTTATAGCTTTTACTGTACCATCAGCAGAACATTTAACAACATCCCTACTGTTTGCTTTTATATCAAGTGCTAAGTGAGTTATCCATTCTTGTAATGTCTCTGAAAATACTAAATTTTCTTTAGAGAATCCTTTCATAATTTCTCCATCAACTGGCATTATAAAAGATGGTTGAACATTATTATTATTGCTATCAGCTGTATTTGCTTCATTATCTGTTTGTGAATCATTAGTTACTGCATTATTTGTAGAAGTTGTATTCTCGTTAGAAGTATTAGTTGTAGAATTTGAATTTTCATTTGCTGTATTATCATCTTGATTATTTGCTTCTACATCTGTATTTTGACTGTCTTCTACTGTCTTACCAATTGAACTACTTGCACTTTCACTATCCTCATTTGTTTTATTTTCTTCTACTGAAGAATTTGATTCACTAGGGTTATTTTGTTTAGCAATTTGACCATCTATTTTTGTTTTATTTTTTATAGAGTTTGAAATCCAAATATATCCTATTGAAATAACAACTATAACTGCTATAATTACTAAAGATACTATTATTTTATTTTCAAGCATATTTTCATCTAATCTCTTACCTCTTTTACCCATATTAATCCTCCTTAATTTTATTATTAATACAAGTATTTCCTTTTTTATTAAAAATATACTTTAAAAATTTAATTTATATTTGAAATATCAACTCCAGTATAAAAATGTTTTATAATATCTTCAAAATTACTTCCAGATTTTGCCATGCTATCTGCACCAGTTTGGCTCATTCCAACTCCATGACCATAACCAATTACTGCAAATGTAATGCCTTCCCCCGTTTTAGATATTTCAAAATGTGTAGATTTTAATCCCAATATAGTTCTTACTTCTGTTCCAGCAATTTCAGTATTTCCAAACTTCATAGTTCTAACTCTTCCTGATTCAGTATAATCTATTATTTTTATTGCTTCATTATCATTAAAATCTATTGCTATATTAGGATATTTTTCTTTTAATTTATTTGATAGTTCTTCATTTGAAATAGCTACATTCGAACTATATTGTGAATATACATCTTCACCAGCAGTTTCGACTGATTTTAAGTATGGATAATCAATTCCTCCCCATATATTTGCAGAGCTTTCTGTAATTCCTCCACTATTAGAATGAAAAAATGCATTTATAGGATTTCCACCATATGTGACTATTTTTCCAGAGGTTTCGTTAACTGCTGAAACTATTTTTTGCCAATTACTTTCTCTTTCTGCTTCTTCCCATCGTTCAAACCTTTCTTGTTTTGAAATCCATGCTTGACAGCATGCATATGAGTCACATATATCCGCATTTTCGTGTTTTTTTGAATTTCTTTGATATATTAAATATGTTCTAGCAACAACTGCTTGTGCTTTTAGTGCTTCTATTTCATATGACGCTGGCATCTCTGCTGATACTACACCATATAAATATTCATCTATATTTATTTCTTCTACTTCCCCTGTTTCACTATGTAAGAGTTTTATTGTAGTATTATCTTTATAATTATTTACATTTTCGGATGCTTGATTAGTATTGCCATCTTCCATTGTAGTTTCATGTGATACTTGTGTTGTTTTATTTGTTTTCGTGCATATTGCTGGTAACATAAAACATACAAAAATAAAACATATAAAATATATAACTATTTTTTTCATATTAAATTTTCCTCTATAATATATTTATACAGTTCTTTATAAACATATTCTCTTTCTGATAAATAGAATTTAACAATTTACAGTAATATTTTATGCATTTAATAAAGTCTTTCTCATTTTATCTAAAATTTTTCTTTCAATCCTAGATACTTGTACCTGACTAATTCCTAATATCTTTGAAACTTGAGTTTGTGTTTTTTCTTTATAAAATCTTAATAATATTACTTCTCTATCTTTTTCTTCTAAATCTTCTATTAACTTCTTTACTGTTAATTTATTTGTTATTATTGTTTCTTCATCTTTTTTTGATGCAATTTTATCTAATAAACTAATAGATTTGTCTGTTTTATTATCTGTATAGGTTGCTTCTTCTATAGAACTTACAGAATTTGATGCCTCTAATGCCATTATTATATCTTCTTTTGGAATCTTTAATTCTTCTGAAAGCTCTTTGATTGTTATCTCTCTACCTTCTTCCATTTGGTATTTTTTTTGTAATTCAAATATTTTTGCTCCTAATTCTTTTATACTTCTACTTACTTTTATTGGTCCATCATCTCTTATAAATCTCTTTATTTCTCCTAAAATATATGGTACTGCATAAGTTGATAGTCGTACTTCAAAAGATGTATCAAACCTTTTGATTGATTTTATAAAACCTAAACATCCTATTTGATATAAATCTTCTATATCATAACCTCTTCCTGAAAATCTTTTTACTATATTCCATATTAGACCGATTATTTACTTGAATTAGTTGTGTCATCTCATCTTGATCTCCATTTTGAGCTTTTATAATACTTTCTGTAGTATTTTCATACAAAGTATGTTCCTCCTTTTTTAGTTAATAATCTCGGCTTCTTCATCTTTTATATCATCTTCATTATTTATCTGAATATCATCAATTATATGGGTTTCTATATCGCTTTTTATATTACTTTTTATTTTCTTTTTCATTGTTATTTTTGTTCCTAGACCAATAATAGATTCTATTGATAATTCATCCATAAAACTTTCCATAATAGTAAATCCCATTCCAGACCTTTCTAAATTTGGCTTTGTTGTAAATAATGGCTGTTTTGCCAATTCTACATTTTCTATTCCTTTTCCATTGTCTGCAATTTCTATTATCACATTGTCTTCTATTATTTGACATTTGATTTTTACAATACCTTTTTTATCTTCATATCCATGAATTATTGCATTTGTTACTGCTTCAGATACAGCAGTTTTTATATCTGCCAATTCTTCTATTGTAGGGTCTAATTGTGCTACAAATGCAGCAACTGTTATTCTTGCAAAAGCTTCGTTGTTTGATTTACTTATAAACTCTAATTTCATTTCATTGTTTAAATCGTTCATTTTACCTCCATTTGAACATCTAACTGTTCACATATATAATTTATAGGATTTTTATCCTACTCTTTCTTCTAATTCTGTTAATGGAATTATTTTTAATATTCCACTCATTTCTAATATTTTTTTAATAGTTTCAGATACATTTGTTATTTCTAAATTTGCACCTAACATATTCGCTAATCTATATCTCCCGATAATTAATCCTATCCCAGCACTATCCATAAAAGTAACACTATCAAAATCAAATATTACTTCTTTAGGCATATATCTTTCTATTTCATAGTCTGCCTTTCTTCTTATTTTTTGTACACTACATTCATCAATTTCTTCGGTTAATTTTAGGACTAATAGCTTGTCCTTATTATAAAATTTACTTTCCATTTTACCTCCATTCTATAGCTTTTATTTAAAGCTCTTTTGTATTTTTGTTTACGTGTCTGTCATTACTATATTTCCTGTTTTATAAAATATGTTTTGACTTTTACTTTCTTATTGTATGTGTGTATTATATTGCTTTTTACATTATTTTCCAATAGCAAAAAATGTCGAAAGCTGATAAACCTTCGACATATTATCTTTTATTTTTACTGTATTAGTATTTTCCCAAAACATATTATATCTATATTTCATTTAATATTTTTGATAAATATTTCATACTTGTTAAGCATTGTTCTAATGTATTTCCCGTTGCTCCTACTTCGATTATACAAGCTGCTTTTCCTACATGTTGGTTATATCTAGAGTTTCTTAATATTATTGGTTTAAATAGTCCTGGGTACATTTCATTTGCTTTTTCTTGTACTTTTACAGCAAATTGTAAATTACTATTCCAATTAGGATGCCATAATCCACCTCCATTTGTTCCTATTACAAACATTAATTGTGCAGCATAATCATCTCCTATTCTTACAGTAGGTGCATATGCACTATTACTTCCTATTGCGTCTCTATGTAAATCTATAATAATATCACTAGGTGTGTTTGATAAAACACCTTCTACTGTTTGTAACGACCTTGTGTATGAGCCTGTATATGTAGGATAATCATGATACGTAACATCATGTATTACATTATAACCATATTGTGTTAAATAATTTGTTAATTCATTTCCAACTCTTACTACAGAATAATTGTTGTCAGTAGTTCTGTAGTTTCCTGTTGGCTGATATGGATATTGTTCACTTGAGGTATAACTTTCACATGTATGTGTATGAAATATTACCATATTTTCTTTATTAATTGATATATCTGCATTCAACATCTCTTGTGTTATTTCATATCCTGTTTCGTTTTTGATTTTTACATTGTTATAAACGGTAGTATATGCATCTGCTAAAGGAATAGGTGTTACTATCTCTGTTTGTAATCCAGTCTGTATTTCATTAATATTTACATCTGTTTTTTGGGGTACATTTGTGTTATTTTTTTGTTCGTTATTGTTAGGTGTATCTGCAATAATAGAGTCTTCTTGCTTAAAGTAATACATATTTAATTCTACTTTTAATAATTTCCCTAATATGGTTTCTTCTTCTATTAAGTCTTCATTAACATTTAATTCTTTATTCGTTTCTTTTATACCTGGTATTGTTTCATCTAGACATATTAGCATTGTATTTTGCATTATTGCACTTAATATATTAGTTTTACTGGATTTTTCGGTTTCATTTATATTAGAAAAATATCTAGCGAGAAACATAACTACTATTAATGTAATTATTATGCTTACTAGATATTTTATTACATCTTTTATATTTACTACAGCTACATTAAACATATATTTCTCCTTGTCCTCCCAATTATTTATCTCTATATTATATGTTTAATTTTTAATTATATTACCTTATTAATGCCATAGTTTTATTCTTTGTATAGTTTATATATTTTTTCTACTTTTCCTTTTCTATTTTTGTCTAATAATATTATTCTTTCTATTATATTTTGTTGTAATAATTCTTGAATTTCTTGATTTTTCTTAATTTCTTCAATGCTTCCTCCATGTGCTGTAAATATTCCTTTTATTCCTGCACAGATTGCTGTATTTATAGCTTCTATATCTTCTTTATTTCCTATTTCATCACATGCTATTATTTGAGGTGCCATAGAGCGAATTAATGATTTCATTCCTCTTGCTTTATCTATATTGTTTATTACATCTGTCATTATACCTATATCGTTTTGTGGTACTCCTTTATACATTGCTGCTATTTCCCCTCTTTCATCTACAATTCCTACTACTTTGGGTCTGAAATTTATTTCTTCTATTCCATTACTTATCTTTCTAATTATATCTCTTAGTAGTGTTGTTTTTCCTCCTCCTGGTGGTGATACTATTAATGTATTATATATGTTGTTTTCTTTAAAATTTATTATTTCTTGTATTATTTCTTTACTACTGTCTTTCTTTTCTCTTGCTATCCTTATATTTAAACTTGATATGTAATTTAAATTTATTACTTTGTCATTTTCTATTACAGCACTTCCTGTTATTCCAATTCTATGCCCTCCTCTTATTGTTATATATCCTTCACTTATTTGTTTTTGGTATGAATATATGGAGTTTTCGCATATTCTATGAAATAACTCTTCTATTTCTTGTTTTTGTATTATGTAGTTTATTATCATTTGTTCTTGTGCTATTTTTAATACAATAGGTTTATTATTTCTTATTCGTATTTCTTCTACATATTGTGCCAATTGTTCATTTATTCTTGTTAGTATTTGTTCTCTTACACTTCTTGGGAAATACTGTAGTATTTGATTGATTTCTTCCATGTCTTTTCTCCTTTGTCTTTTTGTAAATATAAAAACATCCCTTTTCATGTTTGGGGATGTTTATTACTTCTTTTATATTCTCCTTTTATTCTGCATTGTGGTATACATTCATTACATCATCTAAATCTTCTAATTTTTCTATTAGTTTTTCTAATTTTTCTTGTCCTTGTTCATCTAATGCTACTGTCATTGTTGGCACCATTTGTACTTCTGCTTCTATGAATGTTAATCCTTCTGCTTCTAATTTTTCTACTACTTCTGTGAAGTTTGATGGCTCTGTTTTTATTTCATATACTTCTTCTTCTGCTTCAAAATCTTCTGCTCCTGCTTCTATTGCTAACATCATTAACTCTTCTTCTTCCTTATTTGTTGATGTCTTTTCTATTACGATTATTCCTTTTTTCTCAAATTGGTATGCTACACATCCTGTTGTTCCTAAGTTTCCTCCTGATTTGTCAAATACATGTCTTACTTCTGATGCTGTTCTATTTCTATTGTCTGTACTTGCTTCTACTATTACTGCTATTCCATTTGGTCCATAACCTTCATATGTTATTTCTTCATATGTTGATGTGCTTCCTTCTCCTGATGCTTTTTTTATTGCATTGTTTATTGTGTCATTCGGCATGTTTGCCGCTTTGCATTTTGATATTACATCTTTTAGTTTTGAGTTTCCTGCTGGGTCTGGTCCTCCTTGTTTTACTGCTATTAATAGTTCTCTTCCTAATTTTGTGAATATTTTTCCTCTTGCTGCATCTGCTTTTCCTTTCTTAGCTTGTATATTATGCCACTTTGAATGTCCGACTCATATCTCTCTCCTCCTTTTAATTTTTTCTACTATTTTCAAGGCTTTCAGCCTTTCATTTATTGATTTTACCCATTTTTTAGCTTTATTGAACTTTGTTGATTTTTAGGGGTTTTCAAGGTTCTTCATTGAAACGATTACGCTCAAATTGTGCTAAAAATTGAGCTGTTTTTTATGTGAATCTTTTTATTATTTTTTTCTTCACCATAAAATATATCTAATTAATTATGGATTATTTACAACTTTTTTTATTATAACATAGTTAATTTATTTTGTGTAGTATTTTTACAAATATTTTTTGTATTTTACTCATTGAGTTATAAGAAATTTTTATAATGATTCTTCCTCTTCTTTTTTTATTTAATATATATTCAGTTTCAAATTGATAAGGATTTAGATTACCTTTTTTATAATTATTAACAAACTAGACTACCTAAAGAAGTTCCTTTACATTAACCTAGAAATACAAGTGCTACTATTTTAATTGCTGAGGGTATAGATGTAAAAAATGTTAGTGGTAGATTAGGTCACATAAGTTCAAATAAAACTATAGAATAGGTTTATTTGTTATGCTTAAAATTTTTATAAAAACAATTAAAAAAATTTATAATAAACTATTGACTTTTGTTAGCAAGTTTTAATAAGGTATTTTAGGTTTTAATAATGTTTATGTCTACTTAATTAAATATACTTATCATTAAATTCTCTTAACTGAAAAAGAATGTGCTTTTAAAATAAAGTCAAGGTTGTACGACAGCATATACATTTAACCTTGACTTTATTTTATAAAGCATATTAGAATATTTAGATTTAGATTTGGATTTATATTTTTAATTTATCAATTCGTTCTTTTATATACTTAGTGATTTCATCTATTTTTACTCTTTCTTGCTCCATTGTATCCCTATCTCTAATGGTTACACAATTGTCTTTTTCTGTATCATAATCAATAGTTACTGCATAAGGTGTTCCTATTTCATCTTGCCTTCGGTATCTTTTTCCTATTGTTCCAGTTTCATCATAACTACACATAAATTCTTGTGATAATATTCTATAGATATCTTTTGATTTTTGTGATTGCTTTTTAGTTAGAGGTAACACAGCTATTTTATATGGTGCTAAAATTGGATTTAGATGTAACACTACTCTTATATCATCTTCTGCTATTTTTTCTTCTTCATAAGCATCGCATAAACAAGCAAGCACAACCCTATCTGGTCCTATTGTAGATTCAACTATATATGGAATAAACTTCTCATTTGTTTCTGTATCTAAATATTCCATACTTTTTCCAGAATATTCTTGATGTCTTCGTAAATCATAATCTGTTCTATTATGTGTTCCATTTATTTCTCCCCAACCAAATGGAAATTTATATTCAATGTCGCATGCTTCTTTTGCATAATGTGCTAATTTTTCATGATTATGATATCTTAAGTTTTCTTGCTTTATTCCTAAATCTGTAAAAAATTTTCTCGCATATTCCTTAAAATAAGCATATAATTTAGAATCTGTTCCATTTTTGCAAAAAGTTTGAAATTCCATTTGTTCAAATTCAATTGTCCTAAAATTAAAGTTTCCTGGAGTTATTTCATTTCTAAAAGCTTTTCCTATTTGTCCTATACTAAATGGCAATTTGGCTCTAGTTGTTCTTTGAACATTTAAAAAGTTAACATACTCTCCTTGTGCATTTTCCGGTCTCAAATATATAATACTTTTATCTTCGTCAGTTGTTCCTCTATATGTTTCAAACATTTGACTAAATTTTCTTATTTTTGTAAAATTATGCTCTCCACATATAGGACATTTTATATTATTTTTTTCAATATATTCTTCCATTTCTTCATAACTCAATGCATCTCCATTTACTGCATCTTTTGAGACATCTGTAATAAAATTATCTGCTCTAAATCTAGTTTTACATTTTTTACAATCCATTTTAGGATCATAAAATGATGATAAATGCCCACTTGCTTCCCACACTTTAGGATGCATTAATATACTTGCATCTATTTCATAACTATTCTCTCTTTCTTGAATATATCTTTTTCTCCAAGCATCTTTTACATTATTTTTTAACCTACATCCTAAAGGTCCAAAATCCCATATATTTGCAAGTCCTCCATAAATTTCAGAACCTTGATACATAAATCCTTTAGATTTACAAAAATTAACAATAGTTTGCATGTCTTTTACCATAACAAAACCCTCCTTAAAAATTAAAATTTTGCTATATATAGAAAGTGCTTTCGCCCTTCTAACTATATAACAATAGTTAGGGACGAAAGCTATATATTTGCTCACGCGATTCCACCCTAATTGATAATATTTTCAATATTACCCACCTTAATTTTTATTTAATTCGCTCCGAAGTGCCACCACATACTTCAATTACAAATTTTCACCAACCATTTGCTCTCTATTAATATTCGTATATTTCTTCTTCATCAACACATATTAATTATACTATTTTCATATTTAATTGTCAAATTCAAAATTTATATAATAGTGTAAAATGGTTTCGGAATGGAAAAAAAGAAAGTCCTTTGATATAATTAG
>CAMUDX010000052.1 GCA_947087745.1 uncultured Clostridium sp.
TTCATTTATTTTTTTATCAATTTTTTGTTGCATTAGCATTTGAGATTATCATTTTTTAAAAAATATTACTTCTACAATTTGCTGTTTTTCAAAAATTATAATACTATTAACACTTTAGCTTTCCATACTTTTTTTAATATCTATTATACAATCAATTAGATAGTCTACATCTTCTTTAGTATTATCATCTCCAAAAGTTATTCTTAAAGCACCATTGGCATAACTTGGTTCTAATCCTATTGCTGTAAGAACATGTGATGGCTCAGTAGAGCCTGTATTGCATGCTGACCCAGCAGAAGCACATATTCCAAATTCATCTAGTTTAATTAACATTGTAGATGCATCAATATCTTTAAAAGAAATATTCGCATTTCCTGGTAATCTATTAGTTAGCGAGCCATTAATCTTTATATCTCCTACTTTCTCTTTTAATTTACCAATATAATAATCTCTGAGATTTTGTAAATGATTTATATGATTAGCTAACTCTTTATTTGCAATATGGCATGCTTCACCTAACCCTATCATTCCTGGTACATTTTCTGTGCCTGCTCTCAAGTTTTTTTCTTGATGTCCTCCATTAATAAACTTATCTAAATGTATACCTTCCCTTACATATAGAGCACCTATTCCTTTAGGACCATATATCTTATGTGATGATAAAGATAGCATATCAACATCTAATTTTTTAACATCTATATCTATATTTCCAACAGCTTGAACTGCATCTGTATGAAATATAATATTTCTACTTTTTGCAATCTTAGAAATTTCTTCTATGGGTTGTATTGTTCCTATTTCATTATTTGCAAACATTATACTTATTAAAATTGTTCTATCTGTAATACTATTAACAAGCTGTTCTAAATCTACTTTTCCATCTTTATCTACATTTAAATATGTTACTTCAAATCCATGTTTTTCTAAACTTTGGCAAGTCTCTAAAACTGCATGATGCTCTATTCTTGAAGTGATTATATGATTACCCTTATTTTTATTTACATATGCAAATCCCTTTATTGCCATATTATCACTTTCTGAGCCTCCTGATGTAAAATATATCTCATGTTGATTACACCCTATTAAACTTGCAACTTTATGCCTTGCATCTTCAATTGCTCTTTTATTCCTTCTTCCTAAACTATACATTGATGATGGATTTCCATATGATTCTATAAAGTATGGAAACATTTCTACTAATATTTGCTCTTTTACTTTTGTAGTTGCTGCATTATCAAAATATCTTATCTTCAAAAAAATCCCTCCATTATATGTCTTTTGAAATTTATTTCAAATAATTAATCGATTTTTCTTATGTAATTATATTCAGAAAATTTTTAAATATTTATTTTTTAGTATTGATTTATAATCGTAGTTACTATATAATATCTACAAATTAGTTTCAAATTTTACATTTGTTCCATTTTTTGGGGATTTAATTTTTTCTTTCAATCTTTCGGAAAGTTGAGGTGAACTTTATGCTAAATATTTTAAAATTAAAAAATATTCTTTTTAAGAATTTCGACTGTCAAAAGGTCTATATTAGTACTAATGGTATCATATCTATGAACTTTTCGATTGATGAAGTAAAAATTATTGCTAATTCAAAACGAATAATTTTAGGAAGTAATAGTGAGAAAGATTTTATTATTGACTTATTTAAAACAAATAAAATAATTATTGATAAAAGTGGATTTAAGATTACATTTATTTTTGATAATCTGGAAGTTGAATTACAAGTATAAATATTATAAGACAACCTGTTGTTTCACTGTTAATAGTGATTTCAACAGGTTGTTATTGGTTAAGTACTACAAATTTTATTTTTCTTTTTCTATTGTAATAAGTTCAGCTGGTGTGCATTCTAAATATTTACAAAATTCTTCTATATATCTGAATGATATTGATTTAGTTTTTCTATTTATTATTTGATTTAAATTTCTATTTGTAATATCCATCTTCTGACATAACCAATATTTTGATTTTCCTTGCTTTTTCAATAATTCTTCTACATTTATAATTACCATTTATTTTCTCCTTTTTGAGAAAATTTTATACTAAAATAAAAGTGTTTTTAAGGTATTTGTAAATATTCTACCTATCCAAAATGTTTAAAATATTATCTATATTATCTTGTACTGTCTGATATCCGAAAATTATAACATTTTTTAATTTTTTTTGTATCTAATAATCCTGTTTTATCACTTGGAACTGTTAATATGAAATCTGCTTCTTTTAATCCGCTTTCTGAAATCTTATTTCCCATAATGTCTAATGTTTTCATCACAATATCCATAATATCACTTTTATCATCTATTTCATCCGCTGAAAAATTGACTGCTATAATTTTATCTGCCCCTAATTCTTTTACTGGTTTAACTGGTGTATTGTTTAAAGTTCCACCATCTAAAAATTTGTGTTTTTCGAATTCACAGGGAGAGAAAACTACAGGGAAACTACTACTTGCCCTAACTGCCTTTCCAACACTGATATTAGTAATATAGTTTTTACTGCCTTTTGGAGTAAAATTTGAAAAGATGTATTCCTCTGAATCTGATACATCTACACTTGGTATAGCTATAGGCATTTTAATATCACTTATTTTTTTTATTCCTTTTCTATTAGCCATTTCATCAAATATTTTCTCTATATTCTCTCCTGTCTTTAATCCAGATAATTTCACTTTTTTACTCATTACAAAATTACCAATCCCATTTAATATAGGTGCACTATTTATATTGACTATATCTTTTGAATACATATCAAATAATGTATATATATAATATGGAGAATAACCCATTGCATATAAAGATGCAACTAAACTGCCTGAACTTGTTCCTCCTATTATATCTACTTGTATATCATGTTCTTCTAATGCTTTTAATACTCCTGCATGTGCTATTCCTCTAATTCCTCCTCCAGACAAAACTAAACCTAACCTCATTTTTTCCTCCTACATTTAGTTTTATTATTTACTAATTATTATGTATTTAAACGAGATTAGGTTACATTTTTATATTTTAATTATTTTTTATATTTTAATTATTTTTTATATTTCCATTTAAGTCTAATTTAATTTCTTCGTCTTTATTATATACTATTATCTCTCCTTCTTTGTTTTCTATGGTTGCATTTTTCATACTACATATTTTTTCTAATTGCGCAGAATATACTTCTGTTTCATTTGTCTCTATGTTTAATGTTCTTATTATATTTGTATTTCGTATTTTTTGTACCAATGTATAATTGAATTCTATTTGTGTTTCGCCCTTTTCATTTATTAGTCCTTGCTGACCATCTTCATTTCCTGCTATAAAATAATCATCAAATGCATATTGTAAATAGCTATATTCTTGTTCTACTATTGGTTTCCCATATACATCAGATATTTGATATTTATAGTCTTCATCTTTGTATGTAGTTTTTATATAGTATTGGTCATTTTCTGTTTTATTTATTATATCGTTAAAGTTGACCTCTACTTCATTTCCATTACTATCACATACATAATTTCTTTCTTTATCTGTTATATATATGTATAATCCTTTTGATTCTATATAATCTTTTTCAATATTTATTATTGTTTCACCTTTTAGATTCTTTACTCCATATTTGTTATTTTTGTTTAATACAAATGTTTCGTTATTGCTATTGTAATCTATATATTGGTATTCGTAATTTATAATTTTTTTGTTGTTTAGATTTATTCCATATCTACCATCTTTTGATACTATTAAATATACCTTGTCCTTTGTTCCCAAATGTGGAATTCTATATATCATGTTATATTCTAAATCTAATATTAACTTTCCTTTATAGTTCACATACCCATAACGATATCCTTCATCTGTTCTTTTTGATACTATATATCCACCATTTTCTTCATAACCATCATTTTCTACTGTTTCATATTTTGATAGCACCTCTTCTATATCTTTGTTTTGTAATTTTATTAAAAATATTATTCCTATTATTATTACAATTATTGCTATGATTACTATTATTTTTTTCATATATTCCCCTCTTTTTTGTTTAAATTGTTTTTTATTTTTGTTGTATTTATTTTAGCATTTTGTATTATTTCTTTCAAGTGTTTATTTAGTTTTATTTGTCTTTTTATTTACTCCAATTATTCCTCCTAATATGCCACATATTATACTTAATACTATCATTATAATTGATGCTCCTGTTAATTCAAATCTGTTATTTATTATACTTGATGTTAAATATATAATTGCTAAATATATTATTCCTATTACTGCTCCATTCAATATTCCATTTTTACTTATTTTCATGTTTGCAATAGAACTTCCTATTATTATACTTAATGCTGTTATTACTATTATTACTGGTGACATTGTATTTTCTTTTACATTTGTATATGTTAGTATTATTGAAAATATTAATAAAAGCACTAATGTTAGTATTATTGATATCATTACACCTTTTAATATATTTATTATACTACTATTTTTAATCTTTTCCATCTTTCCTCCACTCTGACTTTATCTATATAAAGTGCAATATATATTGATATTATTTTATTCAATTTTTACATTATTAGAACAAAAAGCTGGAATTATCTTCTATAGAAAGTTATCATACCATTATAACTTTTCAGAATATGAAAAGAGAATAGTAATAAATCTTAAACTTATTACTATTCATTAAACTTAATTATTTTAAGAATCCTTGTATAATTTGTTCTTCTGCTTCTTTTTCATTTAATCCTAATGTCATTAATTTTATAAGTTGTTCTCCTGCAATTTTTCCTATTGCTGCTTCATGTATTAAATTAGCATCAATGTTGTTTGCTGATATTTCTGGTATTGCTAGTACTTTGGCCTCATCTTTAATTATTGCATCACATTCTACATGTCCAAAACATTTTGAATTTCCATATACTTTTGATGCAAATTCTTGATTAGATTTTTCTGTTGCTACTGACCTTGATTTTACATGTGTGCTTGCATTTTCTCCATTTAAATATACTTCAAATAAAGTTTTTGCTGTTTGACTACCATGTGTCATTACCTTTTCTGTTATTACTAAATTCGTATTTGCTTGTAATTCTCCCTTTGTAGTTCTTATTGTTGAATCTACACCTTTTATTTGTGCAGTTTCCATCTCTAATGAACTTCCTTCTTTTAAGTATACTTCTGTTACTGGATTTAATATTCTTTTTCCTTCTCCATTACCTTCCCCATAATGTTTTTCTATATATTTTACATTTGCTCCTTCTTCTAAATAAAATCTATGTATTCCATTATGCTCAGAATCTTTATGATGGTCATTATGTATTCCGCATCCAGCTACAATTATTACTTTTGAATTTTTGCCTATATAAAAGTCGTTATATACAATATCTTTTATTCCACTTTCTGTTATTATTACTGGTATATGTACAAATTCAAACTTTGTATTCTCTTTTACTATTATATCTATTCCTGTTCCATCTTCTTTTGGCTTTATTTCTATGTTTTCACTTGACTTTCTTTGTATTCCTTTTCCGTTTTTACGAATATTATATGCTCCTTCTTTGATTTTTTCTATGTCTGAAATTTGAACTAGTAAACTATTATCTATATTGTTTAATTCTTCCATTATGCTTCCTCCTTTTTTAGTTTACAGCAAATGGCTTGTCCTGTACTTTCTATTATTTCTTCTTTACTTTCTGCAACTTGTCCTATCTTTCCGTTTTTTATTAATACTATTTTATCTGCTATATTCAATATCCTTTCTTGATGTGAAATTATTAAAATCGATTCTTCTTGTTCTCTTAATTCTTCAAATACTCTTATTAGATTATTAAAACTCCATAAATCTATTCCAGCTTCTGGCTCATCAAATATCGTTAATTTCGATTTTCTTACTGTTGCTAGTGCAATCTCTATTCTTTTTAGCTCTCCTCCTGATAATGAATTATTTACTTCTCTATCTATGTACTCTTTTGCACATAATCCTACTTTTGATAATGTATCACATGCTTCCATTTTCTTTATTTCTTTTCCCGCTGATAGTTTTATTAAGTCATATACTGTTATTCCTTTGAATTTTACAGGTTGCTGAAATGCAAAAGATATTCCTTTTTTTGCTCTTTCATCTATTGTTAACTTTGTTATATTTTCACCATTAAAAATTATTTCTCCTTCATCTGGATTTTCTATTCCCATTATTATTTTTGATAATGTTGATTTTCCTGACCCATTTGGTCCTGTTATTACTATTAATTGATTGTCTTCTATTGTTAAATTTATTTTATCTAATATTTTTTTATTGTTTCTTACAAAACTTATATTTTTTAATTCTAACACTTTTTTCTCCTTTTTTTATATTCTAGGAATTTATCATTGTATGATAAATTTCTGTAGAAGATAATTATGGCGGAAGTTAGATTTTGTAGCAGTTTGCACTGCGTACAAAATCTTGATTCCGGTTTTTTGGCTTTAATTATCTATATATTTTTAAAGTTATTTTTACTTTATTTTTCTGTGATTTTATCACATTTTTTCTAAATTGTCTACTAGAGTAAAATCTTATAATTTTAAAAAAAAATTTATTTTCCCTGTTTTAACATCCATAATTTCTTACTATATTTTAAAATATATTCATCCATCAAACTAGATGTAGCATAATCTTTAGCATTATCAGCACTCTCTTTAATTTTTACAATAGTATTTAACAAAGTCTCATAATCAGAAATTAAATTAGTAAAAATTATATCACTAGAAACCTTTTTATTCTCTGCTTCTTTTATCTCTGTAGTTTTCAAATAATCTTTTAGTGTTCCTAAAGGTTGTGCCCCATTAATTAAGATATGCTCTGCAATTTCATCAATTTCTTCAAACACACAATCATACATTTCTTCAAGTTCTTTATGAAATACAAAGAAATCCCTTCCTTCTATATTCCAATGATAATTTTGTAGTTTCCTAAAAAATACATTTAAGTCTGCTAATAATTGATTTAGATTATTATTAACCTCTTCCATAAAATTCCTCCTTTTTTCAATAATATTACCATTTATTTATATTTTTATTCACACATTTTTGTATAACTCATATTTTAAATTAGGAGGTTTTATATGAATAAAAAATTATTATTACTATTATTTTCTATTGTTATTTTCTTTTCTGGAAGTTGTGTTTTTGCATTTGGTCCATCATCATCTGAATTACATAATGGTATAGATGTAAGTGAATGGCAAGGTAATATCAATTTTGCTGAAGTGAAACAGTCGGGAATCGATGTAGTTTATATTAAGTCAAGTCAAGGGTCAAATTATGTAGATCCATATTTTAAAACTCATTATGAAAATGCGAAAGCAAATGGCTTAAATATTGGATTTTACCATTTTGTAACAGCCTATACAGAAGAAGAAGCTATTGAAGAAGCTCGTTTCTTTGTATCTGTAATAAATAATTATGCTTCTGACTGCAGATTAGCCATGGATTTTGAACAATTTGGTGATTTGAGTGTTTCTGAAATAAACGAGATTTCTACTGCCTTCCTTGATACAGTAACTTCTTTAACAAATAAAGAAGTAGTAATTTACAGTGATGCTTCTAATGCTAGAAATGTGTTTGGTCCTGAGTTAGCTTCAAAATATCCAATATGGGTTGCAGACTATTATGTTTCTGAGCCTGCTAATGGAAATTGGTCATCATGGATAGGTTTTCAATATACGAATAAAGGAGAAATCTCTGGTATAGATGGATATGTTGATAGGGATTATTTTACTAATGAAATATTTTTATCTGATTCTTCTCCAGTAAATGCAGATAATCTTCCTAATCCATCTACTAATGAAAATTGTATAATTGTTCAAAGAGGAGATACATTAAGTGCAATTGCTGAAAAATATAATACTTCATATTTATATCTAGCAAAAGTAAATAACATTCCTAATCCTAATCTTATCTATACATCTCAAAAGATTTGTGTTCCTAGCTTAGATGAGTCTGGTCTAAATGATACAAGTCACATGCTATATGTAATAAAATGGGGTAATACTTTAAATATGATTAGTAAATTGTTTGATGTTCCAGTTCAAGATATTGTTGATTTGAATGATATTTCTAATCCGAATTTAATTTATGCTGGTCAAATTTTAAGAATTCCTGTTATTAATAGACACTAGACTGTGTCATGGGGACGTACATTGTGACACAAATATTTTAGTAACTATTATTACCAAAAAGAAGAAACTACAATATATTGTAATTTCTTCTTTTTGCCTTTTTTTATATTCTAGGAAATTTATCTTGTATGATAAATTTCCGTAGAAGATAATTATGGCGTAACTAAGATTTCGTAGCAGTTTACACTGCATACGAAATCTTAGTTACGGTTTTTTATGCTCTTGATTCATGGCAAGTAAAATATATAACTTGATATTTGTTAGAAATTGTTTTTATTAATGATATAGCGTTTTCTAACTTTTCTTCATCTAAGTTAACAAATGGATCATCTAAAATTAAAAATGGAGCTTCATCTTCAAAAATAGAATCTATTAAGGCTAATCTAGTACATATTCCTACTAAATCTTTATATCCTGCACTAAATGTTTCTATACCTTTCTTTTCACCATCAACCTCTATATTAGTATTTAGGTCTATATCTATAGTTGTTTTATCAACTATATTACTACGTTCAGATAATATTTTTATATATTTATTTAAGTTTGAATTCATAGATTGTAAATAATTTGCTGATAATTTTTCCTTTGCTTTTTCTAAAATTTCCATGGTTTTGTCTAATACTTTTTTTCTTTTTTCAAGTTCATTTTTTTGTTCCTGATATTCTTCTAACTCTGTTTCTAATTCAGTTTTTTCATCAACAATTGTGGAAAATTCATCTATTTTTTTATCTGTTGATGCTATATTTTGTATAAATATATTAATTTTATTTTTTATTTTTTGTATACTTTCTTCTATGTCTTCAATTTTTTCTTCAATTGGTTGACTTTTTTCTATTGATTCCATATTGTGTTGTTCTAAAAACTTTTCTTTATTATATTTTGCTTTTTCATATTCTTCTTTTATTCTTTGATTGTCTTGTATCTTTATTTTTATTTCATCTAAATATCTTCCATAATCTTCTACTATAATTTTAAAATATTTTCCTAAGAATTCTTCTATATTTAGTTTATTTTCTTCTATTATTGCTTGTGAGTTTTTATAATTTTCATAGTTTAATTTAATTCGTAATAATATTTCATAAATATCTTCATCTATATATTTTTTCTCGTATTTTTGTATGTATCGAATTAATTCATTTTTTTGTTGTTCTTCTTTTTCCTTAATTTCTGCTATTTGTAGCTCATATCTTTTTATTTCATTTATTATTTTATTTTCTTTTTTATTTTTTGAATTTAATTTTCTTTGTATAAATAATATTAATATACCTACTACTATTATTATTGAACTTATA
>CAMUDX010000053.1 GCA_947087745.1 uncultured Clostridium sp.
GCAGGAGCTTTATATCCTGCTTTTTGTCCTTTTTAAGTGGCAAACTCGGGTTATAGCACGAAAATTGCTAAAACTCAATTATATCAATAGTTATGTCAATTATTTGTTGATTTAATTGTAAAAAAATAGTATAATTAGTTTGTTTATAGGAGGTGCATATTATGTCCGAATTTGATAGCAAAGATTTTGGAGAAAGGATAAAAAATTACAGGATAAAAAAGGGATTAAGTCAAGAAAATATTGCGACAAGTCTTGGTAAAAGCAAAGCTATTGTTAGTAGATATGAAAAAGGAGAAGTTATACCAGATGCTAAAGATATTAGTATAATCTGTGAAGAACTTGGAATATATGAAGCTGATTTATACGAAAATGATACTATTAGAACAATGCAACATAACAAATCTAAAAATCCTTTTGGTACTGATAAACTATATGTTTACTTTAATGCTTATAATTTTAGAACAAAGAAGTTTGCACCTGATAAATACATATTAGAATTAGAGCAAAAACAAAATATCTGCAAAGCAAAGTTTGTAGATTATCACGATAAAAGAATATACTCAGAAGGTTATTTAATATGCAATGACGAAATTGTATTTGCTGTAATGGAAAACTACAAACCTACAAGCACTAGAGTTGATGTTGCAGTTGTTGAAATAAATATTTGTAATGGTACTGATGGCTTAATGCTTGGTGGTTATTTTGGAACAAATGCAAAGTGTGAACCTAGCTTAAGAAAGTGCTACTTTTCAAAGAAAAATGTTGATTTTACTAATGAAATGTTTGAACAATTAAAGTTAAACGAAAATGAGCAAGAGATATTAAATAAGCAAAATGCTTTGTATTTAGATATATTTAATATATAGTAAATATATTGCAATGATAAAAACAAATATAAAATGAAAGGTAGTTGAAATTATATGAATAAAAAAGATATTGATTTTCCTAAAATAGAATATTTTATTAGTCTTCCTTATGATAGATTAATGAAACAGCTAGAAGATAAAAAATGGACTTTAACTAGTGAGTCTGTAAATTATTTAAAAAGAATTATTGAACTAAATGAAGAAGAATATAATAGCGATTTAGAAAAGTATAATTATATGCTAGAATTTATTGGAAAAGAAGAAGTTCACAAAATAGCACGAGATATAAGAGAAAATATTAGAAGACAAGAATGTAAAATAGAAAATTTTAAAGATGAGTTGAATGATGATATTTTTAAAATAAGAATGATAATAGAAAGATTTTCAGACAATGATTAATAATGAAAATAAGTAAATATTTTATATATAATAGTTACTAATAATGGAGAATATTAAATGAATGAATTTGTTATAGATGAAAGAGTACAGAGAATATGTAAAGAATTTGATGATGCATTTTATAGTAAAGATTTAGAGAGAATTAAAAGTAATTTTGAAGTTGCAACTAAATTATTAAATGAGCAATTAGATGAAATATCAAAATGCAAATTATATTACTCGATAGGAACAGCGTGCAATGATTATATTCAAGTTGGAGATAAAAAAATTTCTTATGAAGAAAGAGAAAATAATTTAGAACAATCTTTTTTTTATTTACGAAAAGCCATTGACATTATTGAAGAAAATAATATACCAAATGAAATATCAATAATGGTATATACAAATTTAGGAAATTTATTTGACGAAGTTAACAGAAGAAATGAAGGAATAGAATGTTATAAAAAAGCTTTAAAAATATACCCAAACTTTGCTATGGCTAATGGTAATCTTGGAATGGCGATATTTTTATATTCTAGGATTATATATGATAATTCACATCAAATTATTTTAGACCATGAAGCATATAAATATTTGAAGAAGTCATTTGAAGACAAATTAAACTTGTTAGAATATGCAAAAAAAGATTTTAGTAATTATTGTCTAGAGATAGAAAAAATATATACAAAGGAGTTTTTAAACAAGGATTTAACTTTTGAAGATTTTCCTGTTTTAGATGAAGAAGAAAGAAAATATAGACAATGGTGTGCAAATAATAGTTTATTTTTAAATCCTTTAAATGATATTTTAAATGGAAATGTTGTTTGGAATGATATTCTTCATTTACCTAATATGATTATGTCTATGAAAGAAGAGCAAAAAATGCGTTTTTTTGGATTAATGAATGAAATAAAACAGGAGTATATATCTTCGAGATATCTTTTTTATGAGGATATTCAACCTAGAGAAAAAGAGCATTTTTCAGATAAGGAAAATCATTTAGTAAATGCATTTGATTTTGCAACATATTCTATTTACAATTACAAAATGAGAATGACTTTTAGAAGTTTATATTCAATATTAGATAAAGTATCTTTTTTCTTAAATGAATATTTTAAAATTGGAATAAAAGAATACGATATTAACTACAAAAGTATATGGTATACTTCAAAGAAAAGTAAAGATAAAATTATATATGAATATAAAAATCCATTAGAAAAATTTTTGAACAATAATTGGGGATTATATGGAATTTATTGGATATGCAAAGATTTTATAGAAGGTAAAAAGACATCTACAAATCCTAAAATAACTGAAATCAGTAAAATACGAAATTCTTTGGAACATAAGTATTTAAAAACAATTCTGCCTATTGGAGAAGAAAAAATTTTAAAAGTTAAGCAAGATAAATTTGATGATAAATTGGCTTTTTATATTTCAACTGAAGAGTTGTATGATATTGTGTTATTTCTTTTAAAAACTATCCGATCTTTGATTATTAATCTTATTTGTTGTATTAACATTGAAGAAAACAAGAAGTATGAAAAAGAAATTAAAGAACATAAATTTATTCCACCATTAAATACATATCCAATAGATAGTAGTTTAAGACTTTAAAAGATAGAACGAAATTAATCATCAAAATATTAAAAAGAAAAAGTTTAAAATTGTAAGAAATGGAAATATAAATATGATAGAAATTCTAGAACCATCAAAAAATGAAGTAGAAAAATATTTAAAGAAGTGGGATTATTTAGAAAACTATGTATTGCAAGAAAGTGCATTAGATAAGCTATTTTTTAATACATATCCAAATAATACTGATATAAATGACATTTTAATTAAATCTAGTGCTTTGAATGATTTTTATAGTACAAATATTTTTTCTATTTTTCCAGTAGCTAAACATATATTGAATTTAAATATTGATAATAGATTAAAAAATGGAGACGAAACTTTAGTTAATGATATTGCAAATATAGTTATAAACGGCAAACAAAAAAACTTTTATTCATTTGCTACCAAATATTGTAGCCATCATTTTCCAAAGGTATTTCCAATTTATGATAGTTATGTTGAAAAGGTACTTGTTTATTTTCAAAATAAAGATAATTTTTCTAAATTTAAAAGAGCAGATTTAAAAGATTATAAGAAATTTAAAAACACATTAATTGAATTTAAAAGATTTTATAATATTGACGAATACAATTTGAAAGATATAGATAGATATATTTGGCAATTAGGAAAAGATTATTTTCCTAAAAAATATTAACTAGTATAAAAATTTTGAAAATATAATGTTAATTTTACTGCTAAAAAGTTTTGCTAAGTAGAATTAAATGGTAAATATAGATTTGAAAGGAGACTATTATATGTACACAGTATCGAAGAGAGCGAAAGAATATAAACAACCTAGAGGAGGATTTTTGCCACCAAACTCGTTTGAAACTATAAAGTTAGATGATGGTATAGAATTAAAGGAAGAAAATATTTCTCCAAGTACAGTTGGATTGACAGTTGATTATATGACTAGATTTATGGGAGGAACTTCAGTAGAAAAAGCATTTGACATATCAATTCGAGGAGCTAAAAGAATAAAAAAAGAAGAGAAAGCAAAAGAATTATTGAAGGAAATTACTGGATTAAATGATAAATCTATTATATCCGCTTGCAAGTTAACAGGATTTGATACAGTTTTTAGAGCAGGACCAATGACTTATAAGCCAATAGAAGAAATTAATCCAGACGAAGATACAATTTTTAATATTATTACTATGATTAAGAGAAGTCAGAATTTTTTTGAAAATTATGGACCTGTTGTAAACGAAGGAATGACATTTCTTGGAGGTTATACGCCTACTGTAATTTCTGGAGATGCAGATTTTATGACTGAAGATACAATATGGGATTTTAAAGTTTCAAAAAATCCAATAAAACCATTTCAGACTTTACAAATACTTATGTATTATTTAATGGGATGTAGAGCTATTGAATTAAATGCTGAATATGATTTTAAAAACCAAATTAAAAATCTAGGAATATATAATCCAAGAAAAAATGAAATTTATATAAAGAAAATAAGTGATATAGAAAAAAATGTTATTTTAGAAGTGGAAAAAGAAGTTATAGGATATGGGGATAAAATAGTTGACCCACATTTAAATTCTATATTAGAAAAAATTATAAAAAAATAAACATATATTAGAGCAAATAATAACTGGAATTATTTGCTCTAAATTATACTAAATATTTTTATCAAATGTCTTAACAAAATTATCAACTAATCTTTTAAAACTATCTAAAGGAAAATTAAAAAGATGTTTTACAACTTCAAAAGTTTTGTTTATGTAATTTTTTAATTTATGATTTTCTCTTTTTAATGCTTGATTTTCATATTGCAAATCAGCATTTTGCTTTTGCAATTTATTTACTGTTTCTATTGTGATATAAGACTTGCTTAAATGCAATTTTAGTTTATTTATATACTTAACTAACTCTTTATTCTGTGCTAATACTAAAGCAGTATTTTTAGTTTCTAATGGTTGCACTTTTTCTTGCGTTAATTCGTATTTTATATTTTCGTAATTAGTAACTTGCTTTAATTTTTCTGTACTTAAGTGCTCAATTTCTCGTTCTTTGCCACGTTCTAAATCAAATCCATTTTCAGTAATATACTTATAGAAATTATCTTGTAGTTTTTTATAACTGTCTTTACCTTTCCAATATTCACTACAAGCAATTTTTTTGATTTGATTTCCATTTTTATCTTTAGTTTGAATAACTGGAGCAAACACTAAATGTAGATGTGGTGTACTTTCGTCTAAATGAACTTTTGCAGATAATATATATTGTTCTCCTAGTTTTTTATAATTTGCAACAAAATTATATGCAGTTTGAAAGTATCTTTTTGTTTCTTCTTCTCCAATTTTTTCAAAAAATTCTTTATCAGAAGTAATAATAAATTCACAAGCTAGGTTTGTGTAACTTGTTATTCTACATTTTAAATTATTAGCTTCTATTAGTTCATTAATGGCTTTTGAATAAGTGGTATTACATTGTTTGATTGAATAGTTTTTAATGGAATTATTTTTGTTAATATCTTTATTAGAATAGTTTGTATTTTTTCTTTCGTTATGCTTGTATAATCCTGCAAGATTATCTTTTTTATAGTTAGCATTTCTAATTATTGCATAACTCATTTTTTCTATTCCTTTTCTTTTTTAGATAGCCTTCGAAGGCTCAATCAAAATAAATACCTCCTTTGATTTTTCTATATAAAAACTTTCTTGAAGTTCTAACACACTAGAACTTCACAGAAGTTCGTGTGATTAAGGACAACTAAAGTTTTCCTTAATCATCCTTTTGGACACGATTAAATATTCATATTTGTTGTGATCTTTTTACAAAGAACAACAAATAGCATAAACTTAACAGTTTATTTGAATATTCTAATTGTGTTATAACAATATTGAAATATTGTTATAAAGTAGTTTAGCTTTTAAGCTAAACTAATGAGCAACCTTACTCGGTTTCTCAAACTCTTCCACGATAACCCACAAAAATATCAAAATGGAATTTTGACATTTTTATAGGTTTTAGCCACAGATAGCAAAATATATTAGCAAACTACTACTTGAATAAATTTATCGCTTACTATATAATATCGATAATAAATTGTGTAAATTCGAGTGTCACTAATAAAATTAGAATAAATTTATATGTCTTTATAGGTGATTATTCGTAAAACTGTCAACATTTCTGTCAACAAAACCAAAAGAACTGTTGATATATGAAGGAGAACTTTTGTCATCTCCACCAATGACGTATCTGTTCGAATTTTTCTTAGCTGTTGAGGCTATGCAGATTACATATAACTTCTGTAATGGAACAGATAGATACAAATATTATTACAAAGGAGCACTTTCAATAATGACAATTATTGATAAAGTGCTCCTTTGAGCTTTACAGTATAGTTTAAAGGATATGCTACTTATGTATTTTTATCACGATTTTAGCTTAAAGTCAAAAAATTTAGAACCTTTTATAAATTTATTTACTAAAATGTCGATTTATGATATACTTCCAACAATTGCAGAAGTAATAGATAAAATAATTGGAGGAACTAATGAATAATTATAAAGTTTTATTTAGCCTTAGAACATTAAAAAAATATATTGACTAATTTTGTAGATAGTTTTTTAGTATTATATTTTTTAGATGTTTCAGATAGAAATATTGTACCACTAGGAATATATAAATTAGTTGCAATAATTGCAATATACAGTGTAATATTCCTAACAAAAAATTTCTCTAAATCTAAAAATATAGCTAACTTAATGAGAATAGGAATTGTACTGGATTTTGTATATTTTTTAACTATTATATTATTAAAAGACAAAGTTGTTAATTATATATATTTAGTTGGCTTATTATATGGATTAGAAGAGGGATTTTACTACTCTGTATATAATATACTTGAATCAGATGGAATTACGAATGAAGAAAGAGCAAAATTTGCTGGCACATATACAGCAATAGAATCTATTTTATCAATTATATTTCCACTTATATTTGGAAGCCTAATACTTTCAACAGGTTTCTTAAAAAGTTTAACAGTAGTTTTTATAATAGTAATAATAAGAATTATATTATCGTTTATATATAAAGATAATAATGTTCCTAAGAGCAATAAAACAAATATGAAAAAATACTTTGAATTAACAAATAAAGATAAAAGATTTAAACAAATGTATAAGGCAGACTTTCTAAATGGTATTGTATATTCAGAAGCAGCTTTTTCGTATATAGTTACAATATATATAATAAAAGTATTTTCAGATAGTTTTAGTTTAGGAGTGTTTACATCAATATTTAGTGTAATTACTTTTATTATTGGAATTTTATTTGCAAAATTTATAAATAAGAAATACTATTCATTTTCAATAAAAATATCTATGGTATTTACAATAATATCCTAATTTTTAATGATTTTTAGATGTAATGCTGTAACAGTAATATTGTTTAATCTATTTCAAACAATATCTAAAAAGTTAAAAAACTTAATAATTGGAAATAATCAAGCTAATTTAAGTAATTATAGTAAAATTGCGAAAGAATATAAAACAGAGTATTGGTTAGCTAATGAAACATTACTTGTAATAGGAAGAATAATAAGCAGTAGTGTATTTATATTATTAGCATACATTGATACAAAAATAATGATAATTTTATATGCATTATTCTTAATATTATTTGCAATCAATTCTATAAAACTACAAGAAAGTATATTGGAGGAAAACTAAGATGAATATATAAATAGATATAGATGGAGTTTTGATGGATGTGATACATATAGGTTAGATACTTAATAAATATAAATATCAAGAGAGAAGAAGGGAATTAGTATTTTCTTGATTAAATAAAAATTAAACCTAATTAGACAATATTAATAGTAAAAAATTTGAATAATACATAAAAAATAGCAAATAATAGATTATATATAAATAAAACTTGAGGGGATGATATAATGAAGGTTATAGACACAATAGCTTTAATACTAATTATTATAGGTGCTATTAACTGGGGATTAATTGGATTTTTTGATTTCAATTTAGTAGACAGTATTTTTGGAAGTATGTCAATAGTCAGCAGAATTATTTATTCATTAGTTGGTATTTCAGGCTTATGGGGAATAAAATTACTTTTTGATAATAAATAAGAATAAAGATATTTACTTTATATTATAATAGAAGATTATTTTTTATATTAATATGTAGAGAGCAGTAGTTATAATTTGACTATTGCTTTTATATTGTATATGAACTACTTAACTTTTTAGTTTTGCTATACAAATGATAAAATTTAATAAAAAAATAAAT
>CAMUDX010000054.1 GCA_947087745.1 uncultured Clostridium sp.
GGGCTCGAACCTATGACCCCCTGCTTGTAAGGCAGATGCTCTCCCAGCTGAGCTAAGCGACCATATCTATTAACAGGATTTAGTATACTATTTTTTTAATATAATGTCAATAGATTTTTAAAAAAAATTTAACTAAAATTAATAAAGTAAAAAAAAACAATCACAAAAATAAAACAAAGCAGGTATATAAAAACCAACAAATAGATTATAATTAAACAAAAAGTATTGACTTTTAACACCAAAATGATAAACTATAAGCATAAAAAAATGAGACAAGGCAAGACAAACCATAAAAAGGAGGAGAAAATTATCAATATGAAAAATAATAGAGGAGCATCTTTAACGATTTTATCAGTAACAATAATAGTATTAATAATACTAGCAGGAGTATCATTTGCAATGTTAGTAGGAGATAACGGAATATTCACAAATAAAGAAACAGAAATAAAAGATAATGCAAAAAAAGAAATAGACACAGCAATAGAAACAATAAAAAAAGAAGCAATAACAAAAATCACAGAAAAAGTTAATATATTAGAATATTATTCAACAATAGACTTAAGTAAATATGGATTAGACACAAAAGAAGGATATAAATTAGTAACGCCAGAAGGCAAAGACGCAACAGGAATATCACAAGATGGAATAATAGCAATAAAATATGAAGATATAAAATCAGGAATATCAGTTACAGGAAAAATAGATTTTAAAATAGAAACAAATACTGAAGGAAAACAAGACACATCAGGCTCACTTTATGGAACAATAGAAAAAGCACATTAATAAAAACAAACTAGGCATATACAGAAAAATATGTATATGCCTATAATACTAATATACAAAGGAAAGATGAAAATGAATATAGTTATATATATAATAATATTTATAATAGGAATAACAATAGGAAGTTTTTACAAATTAATACTAAACAAGAAATCAATTAAATTACAAATGGCAACAGGAATATTATCTGTGTTATTTGCAATAGGAATGAATTTAAATATAAATAATATAAAAATTTACAACATTATAACATTAGGATTTATAATGTTATATTTAGCATTTATAATATTAATATCTAGTATAGATAAAGAAAAAAGAAAAATAGAAAAAACGGCACTAGCATATGGAATAGTAATATCAGTAATATATATAATATACTTATGCATAATGGAAAAATCCAATATATTCAGATATCCTATTTATCTAGTATTAATAGCAATACTATTAGTAATAGATAATATAAACACAAAAAAGAAAGCAGAAGATAACTACACAATTAGTATATTAATGTTTACATTAATAATGGTAATATTTACAGGAGAATATATAAGTATATTAACAATAGCAGCAACACTACTTGCGGTAGCAATATATTTAATAATAAATAAAATAAGAAAAGCAAAAAGAAATACAAATAAAGAAAATGTATCAAATATACGAATAGGATGGATATTATCAACAATAAATATAGCAATATTTATAGTAAACTTATTATGTATTAATTTTCAAAGATAAGAGGAAACATATATGAACATAGGAATAGATTTAGGTGGAAGCCACATAGCAATTGGAAAGATTCAAGATGGAAAAATAGTAGAAAAAAGAGAAATAGAAATAACAGAAATAGATAAGCCAAACATAATCCAATTTATAGAAGAGAATATATTAAAACTATTAGAAGAATTACAATTAAAAGAAAATATAGAAACAATCGGAATAGCAATACCAGGAACAGTTACAGAAAACAGAATAATAAAATGTGTAAATTTAAACATAGAAAACTATAATATAGCTCAAAAAATAAACACGCTAATATTAGAAAAATACAACATAAGAAATATAAAAATAAAATTAGCAAATGATGCAAAATGTGCAGCAATAGCGGAAAAAAAATATGGTTGTTTAAAAGAATATGAAAATTCAATATTTCTAACATTAGGAACAGGAATAGGAGGAGCTGTAATATTAAATAACGAATTATTAAAACCTAAAAATTTACCAGGATACGAATTTGGGCATATAACAATTAACTATGAAAGCAAACAAAAATGTAAATGTGGAAAAACTGGATGTTTTGAACAATATGCGAGTATGAAAGTATTAAAGAATAATTTAAAGACAGTTTTAGGATTAAATGAATATACAACAGGAGAACAAATATATAACATATTGAAATATAACAAAGCATTAAATAAAGAGGATAAAAAAGTAAACGAAATAATAGATAAATTTTCAGAATATTTAGCTATAGGATTATCAAATTTAATAAATATATTTGAGCCAGAGATTATAGGAATAGGGGGAAGCTATATATATTTTGAAGAATTTATAACAGAAAAAGTAAAAGATAAAATAATAAATAACAATTTGTTATACAACAAAAGAGAAAATATAATAATAAAACCAGCACAATTAGGAAATGAAGCAGGAATTATAGGAGCAAGTATAATAGCACAGGAGGAATAAGAGTGAAACAAGGAAATATAGCATTTTTAACTTTAGGTTGTAAAGTAAACCAATATGAAACAAATGCAATGGCACAGAAATTTAAAGAAGAAGGGTATGAAGTAATAGAATATGAAAGTAGTGATATAAAAAGTGGTACAGAAATAGATATATATGTTATAAATACATGCACAGTTACAAATATATCAGACAGAAAATCAAGGCAGATACTAAGAAAAGTAAAAGAACATAATCCAAATGCAATAATAGTAGCAACAGGATGTTATGCACAAGTGGCAAAAGAAGTATTAAACAATATGGAAGAGATAGACTTAGTATTAGGAAATAATGAAAAAAAAGACATAGTACAATATGTTGAACAATTTAAAGAAAACAACAATAGAATTTCAGAAGTAAAAGATGCATTTGAGCCAAAAGAATTCAGCGAATTTGGAACAACTACATACACAGAAAAAACAAGAGCAGCCATAAAAGTACAAGATGGATGTGATAGATTCTGCACATATTGCATAATACCATATGCAAGAGGAAGAGTAAGAAGTAGAAGACCAGAAAAAATAATAGAAGAAATAAAAGAAATATCAAAAAAAGGAATAAAAGAAGTAGTCATTACAGGTATACACATTGCATCATATGGAAAAGACTTTATTAATGATGAAAAATTAAAAGAGTACAGATTAATAGATTTACTTCAAGAAATAAATAAAATAGAAGGAATAAAAAGAATAAGATTAGGGTCAATAGAGCCAACACTAATAACAGATGAATTCATAGAAAAAATAAAAAATGTAGAGAAAATATGTCATCATTTTCATTTATCATTACAAAGTGGATGTGATGATACACTATCAAGAATGAATAGAAAGTATACCACAGAAGAATTTAGACAAGCAGTACAAAGATTAAGAAATACATATAAAGATGTAATATTAACTACAGATATAATAGTAGGATTTCCAGGAGAAACAGAAGAAGAATTTGAAAAAACTGCTAAATTTTTAAAAGAAATAAAATTTTATAAAATGCATGTATTTCCATATTCGCAAAGAAAAGGAACAAAGGCAGCGGAAATGCCAAAACAAGTTGATGGAAATATAAAAGATAAAAGAGCAAAAGATTTAATAGAAATGTCTAATAAGAATCAATTAGAATATAACAAAAAGTATTGCAGAACGGAAGTAGAAGTATTAATAGAAGAAAAAGAAAAAGACATATACAAAGGGCATACAGCTAATTATATATTAGTAAAAGTAAAAAATGCAAATGAGAAAGAATTAGAAAATAAAATAGTAAATATAAAAATAGAAGAGGTAGAAGAAGAAAATTTAATAGGAAAAATCTATTAAAAAAAATAGTCGATAAAAGGCATTGACAAAATAAAATAATTAGGAGATAATATCTACGGAAATATACGATAGAAAAAATTTAGAAGAAAACTTAGGAGGACAAGAAAATGTACATATTTAATAGGATAATGGTAAATTCTCAATTACCAAAAAGAATAAACAAAATGGTAGAAATTGCTAATAATTTGTGGTGGTCATGGAATACAGAGTACTTAAGATTATTTAGAAAAATAGATGTTGACTTATGGGAAGCATCAAACAAAAATCCAGTAAAATTTTTAAAATCAGTATCACAAGAAAAATTAGAAGATGCTGCAAAAGACACAGAATTTTTAAAACAATATGATAGTGTTGTAGAAAATTATGAAGCATACATGAATAGTAAGAATACATGGTTTACTAAGCAATATTCTGACTATAAGAATGATGTAATTGCATATTTTTCTGCTGAATATGGATTAGACCAAATTTTGCCAATATACTCAGGAGGATTAGGAATCTTATCAGGAGACCATTTAAAATCAGCAAGTGATTTGGGTATACCATTAGTAGCTGTAGGGCTATTATATAAAAATGGATATTTTCACCAAAAAATAGATGAAAACGGAAACCAACAATCAGAATACCAAAATTTAGATATATATAATTTACCAATGACAATTGTAAAAGATGAAAATGGAGAAGACTTAGTAATAAATATAAAAATGCCAAAAAGAAAATTATATTTAAAAGTATGGCAAATAAATGTAGGAAGGGTAAAATTATATTTATTAGATTCAGATCATGATTTAAACAATCCAGAAGATAGAGATGTAACATTACGATTATATGGTGGAGACCAAGAAATGAGAATAAGACAAGAAATTGTACTTGGAATGGGTGGAGTAAATTTATTAAAAACGTTAGGACTAAACCCAATAATATACCATATGAACGAAGGACACTCAGCATTTTTAACATTAGAAATAATAAAAAATATAATAAAAGAGAAGAAAGTTTCATTTGAAATAGCAAAAGACATAACAACATCAAAAACAGTATTCACAACACATACACCAGTACCAGCAGGAAATGATATATTCCCAATAGCATTAATAGAAAAATATTTCAAAGACTTTTGGCCAAGATTAGGAATACCAAGAGAAGAATTTTTAAAATTAGGAATGAAACCATGTGATGCGTTACAACCAGGATTTAATATGGGAATATTAGCATTAAAAATAGCAGGAAAGAAAAATGGAGTAAGTAAATTACATGGTGAAGTATCAAGAGAACTATTTGGAGAAGTATGGCCAGATATAGCAGCAGACGAATCGCCAATAACATATGTAACAAATGGAATACACACTTGTTCATGGTTAGCACCAACGATTAAAGAAATGTATAACAAATATTTAATGCCATATTGGCAAGACAATATGCATGAAGACCAAGTATGGGAAAAAGTAAAGAATATACCAGATGATGAATTATGGAAAGCACATTTAGAAAGAAAAGTAAAATTAATAGGTGTTGTAAAAGAAAATGTTACAGCTAGATTAAGAAGAAATGGAATGAGATATGAAGATATAAATGAGATTGTATCAAAATTAAATCCAAATGCGTTAACTATAGGATTTGCAAGAAGATTTGCCACATATAAGAGAGCAACATTAATATTCAAAGATTTAGAAAGAATAACACAAATATTAAATGATGAAGAACATCCAGTACAATTAATATTTGCAGGAAAAGCACATCCAGCAGACAAAGAAGGACAAGACTTAATAAGATACATACATGAAATATCATTAATGCCACAATTTAAAGGAAAAATATTCTTATTAGAAAATTACAGCATAGAAGTATCAAGATATTTAATAAGTGGTGTAGATGTATGGTTAAATACACCAAGAAGACCAATGGAAGCATCAGGAACAAGTGGACAAAAAGCAGCGGCAAATGGAGTTATAAACTTTAGTGTATTAGATGGATGGTGGGCAGAAGGATATAATGGAAAAAATGGTTGGCCAATAGGGTCAAATATAGAATACCCATCATACGAAGTTCAAGATAGAGCAGACAGTGAAAAAATATACGAAACTTTAGAAAATAAAATAATTCCAATATATTATGAACAAGACAAAAACAAAATGTCAAAAAGATGGTTAGAAATAATAAAAGAAACAATTGCTACAAATGCAGGAAGATATAGTACAGCAAGAATGTTAGTAGATTATTCAAACAAATTATATATGCCATTAGCTAAATTAACAAAAGAGAACTATAATGATTTAGAAAAGGTAACAGAATATAACAGTTGGAAAAATGAATTATACACAAATTGGAAAGACATAGAAATTACACAAGAAAGTAACGCAGATAATGTAGTAATAGATGCAGGAAATCAAATAGAAGTAAAATGTCAAGTAAAACTACCAAATATTGATGTTAACAGCGTTACAGTAGAAGTATATACAGGTAGAATTTCTCATGTTGGAAGTTTAGAAAAGGTAAAAGTTATACCTATGAAATTAGCTGAATCAGACGAAACAGAAAGAAAATATACTTTTGTTGCAAAAATTGATTTTGTAACAGGTGGTAATTATGGTTATACATTTAGAATAATGCCTAAAAATGATATGATATTAGATAGTGAAAACTTAAATCTAGTAAAATGGATAGAGCAATAAAATTAACATTATATAATCAAATGATATAACTATGGAAGGCAGTTTATTGTGTGTAGAAATCATAATATAAATATTAAAATATAGTTATAAAAAGATAAAATTAGGAAGGATATAGATAAAATCTATACCTTCTATTATTATACTTATAAATTTCATAAATAAAGAACAAAAATTCGCAAAATTATTGAAAGAATGTTCGATATGTGATATAAATATGGAAAATAAATTTTAAATATTCAGTATATTGTTTTATATAAGAATAGGAGATGATATGTATGACAAATGATTTAGTTAACAAAACAGAAAAAGATTTTGAAAGTATAAAGCATATTGATGAGAACGCAACTGAATTTTGGTATGCTAGAGAACTAATGATAATGTTAGAATATAGCAAATGGGGAAATTTTAAAAATGTAATAAAAAAAGCGAAAGATGCATGTATAGGTAGTAGTATTGCAGAAGAAGAACACTTTGCCGATGTCGGGAAAGTGTTAAAAGTCGGAAATAATGCAGAAATGGAAGTGGATGATTTTAAATTAACGAGATATGCCTGTTATCTAATAGCACAAAATGGAGATAGTAGAAAAAAAGCCATAGCATTGGCACAAACATATTTTGCAGTACAAACTAGAAAACAAGAAATAACAAGACAAGAATATGAACAGCTAAATGAAGATGAAAAAAGATTATATACAAGACAAAATGTAAAAGACAAAAATAAATATTTATTTGATAC
>CAMUDX010000055.1 GCA_947087745.1 uncultured Clostridium sp.
CTGTTCATTTATTTTTTTATCAATTTTTTGTTGCATTAGCATTTGAGATTATCAAGGTATATTTTGGTAAGGCAAAATAGAATACTTTTTATAGTATTCTATTCTTATCTTCTTTTTTTGTTACATTATAATAATAATCATTATTGTATAGAAACTTTTGCATCTGTTGGGCAAATATTTATGAATGTATTTCCATCATTAACTTCAATTTCTTTTCCATTTAAATCTTTATATACTGTTTGAGATTTTCTTGTATCTTTTGTACAAGTTATTTCTATTGCCTTACCATTTGTAATGTAATATCCTTTTAGTGTACCAATATTATTTATTCCTTGTCTTCCTTTGTTTTCTGGGTCATTTAATGTATAGTTATTACAAAAAGTAATTATTATATTCTTAGTAGTAATTTCTTCATCAGAATTAAAGTCTGTTTGTAATTTATTTCTAGCATATCTTGTATATCTGCCTGTCTCCGCATTATATTTGTATTCTACTTTTTGAAGAGTTGAATATGGAATTGAAACTTGTGTTGCACTTATTCCTTCTGATAAATCTATTTCATCTGCTACATAGTTTAATACACTTTCTTTTGTTGATGTTGTAGTATATCCCTTCCTGTCTGCTATAGACAATATCTTTTCTGTACTTGTTAATACATTATGTGGTGAAGACTTTTTCTTAGTTCTCCAAAAACTTGATGAACTTTCGCTTATTCCATTTATATTGTTTACTTTTAATGTTGATATATCACTTTGTGCTTGCGGACTCCATCCATAGTGTACATATATTGCATTATTTTCTAATGCATAGTCTAAGAAATAGTGTCTTGAACTTCTTACTGGTCCTATATTTTCTACATTTTGTCCTTTAAATAGTGCCATTAATCGTGTTTCTCCACCCTCTACAATTATTTCATATACTATATATGCTTTATTTAGTCCTGCTTGTGGCCATGCTCCTGAATGATTATCTATCATAACTGCTATCGGTCTGTCATTTCCTTTGAATATTTGTATTTCTTTCTTTGGCTCTGGCTCAGGAACTTCTGGTATTTCTTGATTATCACCTATTTCTGTGTCTAAAGATGCTGGTTTAGTTTGTCCTTTCCAAAACTTTATATATATTGCTGTTCCTGCAATTGCTGTCGCTAATATTATTAGTATTATTATTAGTATTATCTTGCTCTTTTTACTTAGTATTTTTCGTTCTCTCGTCATTGCCAATATCCTCCTTATTATCATTTAGAATGCCTTTTCTTTATATAGCTGAAATATTTATATTTTAATTCGTTTTATATCTAGGCTATTTAAGACCTTTTCTTCTTTTTCTCTCATTATAATTTTGTCTTTTTCTTCTATGTGGTCTTCTCCCATTAAATGATAAAAACCATGCACTATCATGTATGATAATTCTCTTTCAAAACTATGCCCATATTCTATTGCTTGTTGTTCTACCTTTTGAATAGAAATAATTATATCTCCTAATATATCTTCATTCTCATAATCTCTATTCTTTATCTTATTGCTTAACTCTTCTTTCTCAAACATTGGAAATGATAATACATCTGTCTCTTTGTCTATATTTCTGTATTGTTTATTTATGTTCTTTATGTTTGTTGGATTTGTTAGAGTTACACTTATATATAATTTTGATTTATCTAAGTTTTCTGTCTCATAACATTTTCTTATTACTTTTTCTATTATCTGTTCATATTCCCTTTTTTCTTCTATGTCTACATATTCTATTTGATACATTTAACTTTCCTCTTATACTTTGATTTTGAATTTAATTATATTGTGTCTCTTCAATTTCTTTTTTTATTTTTTTGTATGTTCCTATTTTAGTTTTTGCTTTGCTACTTATTTCACGAATTGCTCCATAGTCTACTAACTTTCTTTTATAATATCTTAATAATCGTGTATAATCTATTTTTTCTTTTCCAATTTTTCTTATTTCTTCTTTTATGAATAATACTTCTTTTTGTTTTATATATTCACTAAAGTTTGATTCCTTTAATTTTTCTATGTTTTTGTATGCATCTAATAATTTTTTGAAATTTTCTCTTTCTTTTGTTTCATCCCAATATACCTTTGTTGCTAATAATTTTATATTATAGTCTTCTATTAGATTTATTAACATTTCATATGCTTTTTCTCTTTTTGCTGTTATTTTTGTATCTTGTACTAAAGTTCTTGCATCTTTTAATAGTTTTAGATAACATTGTTCTGCTACAACTAATGGCAAACTATGTGTAAATAATTTTCTACTTATTCCTAATAATATTAGGTTTTTCTCTATATTGTCTCTTGTGTCTAATTTTCCTACTAAGAATTTTTCGAATTTTCTGTATTCAGCTACTACCTCTTCGCTTTCTTTGCTTCTTCTATCTTCTATTTTTAGTGTTAATATTGATTTTATATATTCTTCTAATGTGATGAATACTTTTGTATATATTAATTCTTTTGAGCTGTCATATACATTTGTGTTGTCTGCTAATTTGATTGAGTAATTCTTTAGTATCTTTTTATATAGTTCATCCATTTTTGATATATAAAATGCTTTATATTTTCTACTTAATTTTTCTTTTTTCGCTAATCTTACATTTTCATTGTCTAATTCTAATAGGTATTTTTGTTTTCTGTACTTATACTCGTTGTACTCTCCTTCTTTTAGCTGTACTATACCATAATATTGTGACAATGCTTGTTTTTGAAAGTCAGATGCTGTTCCTGAACTTACTTTTTTGTAGATTGAATTTAATACATATTTGTCTAATGTTTCTAAATAACTTGTATATGCTTGTTCATATTTCTTCTCTATTGGCTCTGAGTCTGTTGAGTTTAGTCCTACCTTTTTATAATTTTCATATGCTTTGATTACATTGCTTCTTTTATTTGATATTACTAATGCATTTATCCCTTCTTTTGTTGGTGTTATTATTTTTGTTAGTGTTTTCGATACTCTGCTAAAAAAACTTGTATTTGCTCCTGTTATTGTTAAACTTCTTTGTTCCATTTTTCATCCTCCCTATTTGAGTTTGTCTTAAAACTCTATTTTTTCCTCTGTTCCTATATTTTCAATAACTTCATATGTTAAATTCACTTCGATATAATCTTTTTCTTCTTTTGTGTTTACTATTTCTTCTACTACTTTTTCTGGGTCATCTATTTCTTCTTCTAACTCTTTTCTTAATTCCTCTATCCCTAATTGTTTTGCTTCTTCTTTTGTATATGTTTTTTTGTTTATCTCTTTTTCTTGATTGGTTGTTGTTATTATTGATATAGGTAAATATAAATTAGAAAATATTCTTATCTTTTTTTCTTTCTCTATTGTATCATAAATTTTAAATTTGGAAAGTGTTTTATTAAAATTTATTTCAAAATTATTTATTTTTATTTTATACTTCTTTTCTTCATTGCCTGTCTTCTGCTCTTTTTCTTCATTATAATATATTTTCTTACTTTTTGTGTACCATACTTTTGCTTCTACTTCTCCTATACTATGTACATACCTTGTGTCTGTGTACTTCCCTGTCATTGTTCCTTCTATTAATACAGTTTTCTCTTTTACTATGTCTCCTACTGCTACTTTTGCTGTTCCATTCTGTGCAGTTATTTTTGTTATTACTCCATTTTTACTTGCCACTATGTTTGTGTAATCATTTTCATTTATGATTGTTGGGGCTTCTTCTGACTTTACTATTTTTATTATTACATTAGTTCCTTTCATTTCAATACCTATCCATGATATGTCTGACCTATTTAATCTGATTTGATTTATCACTTCCTTTGCATTAATTTCTGATTTCTTCTTTCCTATAACTAATCCTGCATTTTTAACTTCTTCTTCTATTCCCAATAGTTCACTTTTATCTTCTACTTGTATTTCTATATTCCAAACATAGTTTGAACTTATTATTATTAGAGTTATTAATATTAGTAATAATGCTGCAAATATCTTTCTTTTTCTGTACCTGTTTAATATAAATGGTATTCCTCTTTTTCTAATTATTTTTGACTTACATTGTGTTTTTTTAGATATTTGTATTATCTTTTTGAAGTCTCTTATTCCTATGTTAGCATATAATTTAACCCCTTTATCTCTTTTTACATTCCACATTAATATTTTATTATTGTTGCATATATTTATAAATCTTTCTATGTAATAGCCCTCTACTATTACTCTTACATATCCTAAAATATATGATAATATTATTTTTGCTATTGCCACTTCTTTCCTCCGTTCTACTAGCTTTTCTATTGTCTTTCTATTTCGTTAGTTTCTTATTTAAAATTATTTTCTAATCTATATTTTTTTCTAAGTCACAGCTTTCTATGTTTCCTGTTATCCTTATATGTTCATTTGTCATTTTTTCTAATTTTAGGTTGAAACCATTTATGTTTAATATTCCTATATTAGTATTTATCCTTATATAATAGTCTTCATATTCTAATATGCTTTTATAATTTTCTATTACTGTTTCTTCAAATCCTACTATTGTTATTTTAGGTATATCTGTATATACCTCTTTTGGTATCTCTAATAGGCTGTCTATTTTATTCGTTAATTTTCTTTTTTTAGACATCTTCTTTTCCTTTCTTTATTGTAGATTAGTATTTTCTAAAAATCTAAATCTTGTCTAATGCTTTTATTTCATATCCTTGTTCTTTTATTCCTTTTATTACACTATCCAATATATCTGTATTAGTTTTTGAATTTCCATGTAATAATATTATTTCTCCATTATGTGTATTATCTAACACTAATTGTTTTGATTTTTCTTCATCTGGTTGATTATTTTCATTCCAATCTACATATGCAAAACTCCACATTACATTCTGATATCCTAGCTTTTTGCATATTGCTAATGTTCTTTCACTAAATTCTCCTTTTGGAGGTCTTACATACTTCATTTCATACCCAAATTTTTCATATATCGCTTGGTGTAGCTTCATTACTTCACTTTCTATTTCTTCATCACTTATTTCTGGCATGCTTTTATGGTTTACTGTATGATTTCCTAATTTCTTAATGTCAAATTTTATCGGTTTTTTAACCGTTTCTTATTCTTTGTTATATTATTTACTTTTTACTATTACTAATATTATTTTGAAAAGTTAGTTTTATTTTTATATTTTTTTCTTTATCAAATTCTATTTTCTCAACTAGCTTTTCTAATATCATTTTATTAGGATTTTCCATTTTTAAGAACTCATTTGCTATTTGTTTTATTTCTTTAAAATCTATTTTTAGAGATTTTTTCTCACTTTCTTCTAATTCTTTTTCTATCTTTTTTATCTCTTTTAAAATTTTATTTCTTTCATTTTGTTTCTTTTCGTAAATTGTTTTAAAGTCTTCTACTTGTATTAATTTATTTATTTTATCTTGATAAATTTCTTCAATTGCATTTTCTATATTTTGAAGTGTGTTTTTAAATTCTTGTAATTTTGTACTTAGTAAATTACTTTTTGTTTGTGCTTGAATTTCCGCTTCTTGATAAATTTGTTTAATTTCTTTTTCTGATAAATTTATTTTTTCTATTTCTGTTTTTATTTTTTGTTGCACCACTTCTTCTATTAAATTAGCTGATATTTGTTTACAATCACAAAGTCCACTATAATTATTTCTTTTTGAACAAATAAAATAAGTTGCTCTCCACGTAGTTCCATTTTTTCTTTTTTCTTCTCTACATCTTAAAGTTGCCTTATTCCCACATTCCATACAATATACTAAACTTTTTAAAAGATGGTCATATTTTCTATCTCTTGTTTTTGTATACCCATTTAATTTTTCTTGTGCCCTATTCCATGTATCAATATCTATAATTGGTTCATGCATATTTTCTAATACTATATGTTCTTCTTTTTTCGTACATCTTACTTTTGCTATTTTATGGCTTACTTTTTGAAACTTCCTTCCGACTACACTCCCTAGATAAACTTCATTTTTTAAAATCTTTCCTATTTGTGCTCTTAGCCATACGTATTTTTCATTTGGATTTACACTTTGCTTTTTCATATATGTAGGTATTTTTAAGTATACTGCTGGCGGCTCTATTTCCCTTCTATTTAACTCATCTGCTATTTTTATTGTTGACATTCCTTTATTTACATACATATCAAATATTTCTTTTATTATTTGTGAACTATACTCATCTGGTATTAAATGATTTTTTTGCTTTGTATCCTTTTTGTAACCATAAGGTGGTATTCCTGCTTGATATTCTCCTTTTTCTATTTTTCTTTGTTTTACACTTTTTATTTTATTTGATATGTCTTGTGCATAATAGTCATTAAA
>CAMUDX010000056.1 GCA_947087745.1 uncultured Clostridium sp.
ATACAAAATTTATATGAAAAAAAATTAGTAACATATCCAAGAACAGATGCAAGAGTATTATCAACAGCAGTAGCAAAAGAAATATCAAAAAATCTAAATGGGATAGCAAAAGGCTTCAAAGATGAAGAAATACAAGGATATGTAAAACAAATGGTAGAAGAAAAGTACTCGACCAATTTAATAAAAACAAAGTATGTAAATGATAGTAAAATAACTGATCACTATGCTATAATACCAACAGGGCAAGGATATGAGAATTTTGATAAATTACCAAGTTTACAAAAAAGCATATATAAACTAATAGTAAAAAGATTTTTAGCAATATTTTATCCACCAGCAGAATATGAAAAAATGTCTATAACTATTGGCATAGAAGGTGAGATATTCACAGCAGGAGGAAAAATATGCGTAAAAAATGGATATTTAGATATATTACGACAAAAAGCGAACAAACAATCCACAACAAATGCACAAAATGTGGAAAACTCAGTGGATAAAAGCGAAAATTCTGTCGATGAAAAAGAAAAAGAAGATAATAATGAAGAAAATAGTAATTTAGAAATACTAAAAAAGTTGAAAAAGGGAGAAGAAGTACAAGTACAGAATTTCGAAATAAAAGATGCAGAAACATCACCACCAACAAGATATAATTCAGGAGCCATGATATTAGCAATGGAAAATGCAGGAAAACTAATAGAAGATGAAGAACTAAGAGAACAGATAAAAGGAGCAGGTATTGGGACGAGTGCAACTAGGGCAGAAATAATGAAGAAATTAGAAAAAATAAAATATATAGATGTAAATGGTAAAACACAAATAATTACACCAACACAAAAAGGAGAAGCAATATATGATATAGTAAATTATTCTATGCCAGATATGCTAAATCCAAAGCTTACAGCAAGTTGGGAAAAAGGGCTAGAAATGGTAGCAAAAAGGGAAATTAAATCTAATGAATTTATGGAAAAACTAGAAAAGTACATAAATACTAAATTTGATAAACTAGTAGTAAAATACTAATAGAAAGTAATATTATAAAAGAAATTTAACCTTTTTGTATATGAAAAAATCCTTGATATTTCCTATACAATAAAAAATAGGTTTATAGGTAAAACCTCTATCAAAAAACCTAAATATAATATATGAGGTGATAGAAATGTTAAAAGAAAAATTAATGGAAGATTTAAAAAAATCAATGAAAGAAAAGGATGAAATAAGAAAAAACACTGTACAGATGGTAAGAGCAGCAATATTGCAAATAGAAAAGGACAAAGGAATAGAAGTAGGAGACGAGAAGATATTAGAAATAATAGCAAAAGAAGTAAAAATAAAAAGAGATGCATTAGCAGATTTTGAAAAAGCACAAAGACAAGACTTAATAAATCAAACAAACCAAGAGATATCAGTATTACAAGAATATTTACCAAAACAATTAACAAAAGAAGAGTTAACAGAGAAAATAGCTGAAGTAATAAAAAAGGTAGGAGCAACGACTATAAAAGATATGGGAATAGTCATGAAAGAAGCAAAACAAGAAATAGGAACAGCAGCAGATGGAAAAAGTATAAATGAAGTTGTAAAAGAGTTATTAGGTTAATAATAAGTAAAAAATGATTAGGATAGAGAGCAATGAATTATAGAATTACGAATGGTGCTGTAACATATGGAGCAGACACGATATTAGAAGAAATAAATTTTGAAATAAAAGGAACAGAGAAAATTGCAATAGTAGGAAGAAATGGAAGCGGAAAATCAACTTTATTAAAAGCAATAATAGACAATGAAATGTTATCAGAAGGAATAGGAATAGATAGATTTAATGTATATAAAGAAGGAAGTTCACAAATAGGATATTTAAAACAAATAGACTTTGAAGATGATTCCATAACTATGTTAGAAGAAATACTAAAGGTGTATAAAAATATAACAGATTTAGAAAAAAGAATAGCAGAATTAGTGCTAAAAATGCAAACAGATAAGAGCGAGGAAACAGCACAAGAATATCTAAAAGCACAAGAAAAATATGAGTTATTAGATGGGTATACATATAAAAAAGAATATGAAACTGTAATAAGCAAATTTGGTTTTTCTAAAGAAGATAAAAATAAAAAGTTAAGTGAATTTTCGGGAGGACAAAGGACAAAGATAGCATTTATAAAACTATTATTAAGTAAACCTGATATATTACTATTAGACGAGCCAACAAACCATTTAGATATAACAACAATAGAGTGGCTTGAAGGATATTTAAAAAATTATCCTAAAGCAGTAGTAATAGTATCACATGATAGAATGTTCCTAAACAAGATTGCAAATAAAGTATATGAAATTGAATATGGAGCAATAACAGAATATTCAGGAAATTATGATTTTTTCGAAAAGCAAAAAAGAGTAAATTATGAAAAACAATTAAAAGACTATGAATATCAGCAAAAAGAAATAAAGAGACTTACAGACATTGCAAATAGGTTTAGATATAAACCAACAAAAGCAAAGATGGCAATGTCAAAATTAAAACAAGTTGAAAGAATGGTTAAAATAGAAGAACCAAATAAATATGATTTAAAAACATTTAAATCAGGATTTCAACTAGCGAAAGAAAGTGGAAGAAATGTTTTAAATATAGAAAATGTGGATATAGGATATAATGATACAATAATAAATAATGTAACATTTAAAATGTACAAAGGTCAAAAACTTGGAATTATAGGAAGTAATGGAACTGGAAAATCAACATTATTAAAAACAATTGTTGGAAAAATCAACCCAATAAAAGGTATAATAGAATTTGGGCATAATATACAAATAGGATATTTTGACCAACAAATGGCACAATTAACATCAGATAAAACTGTATTTGATGAATTTAAAGATGAATTCCCAGAATTAACAGTTACAGAAGCAAGAAATAATCTAGCCTCATTCATGTTTACTGGTGAAGAAGTTTTTAAACAAGTTAATATGCTATCAGGTGGAGAAAAGGTACGATTACAACTATGCAAAATTCTAAAAAAAGGACCAAATTTATTAATTTTAGATGAGCCAACAAATCATATGGATATAATAGGAAAAGAGACCTTAGAAAATTTACTGAAAGAATATGAAGGAACTTTAATCTTTGTTTCACATGATAGATATTTTGTAAATAAAATAGCAGATACAATTTTATCAATAGAAAATGGAAAAGCTAAATTTTATGACTGTAATTATGAAGAATATACAAAGAAAGAATCTCTAGAAGAGAATATGTCGCAAATAAAGATAGAAAAAGAAGAAGTTATAAAAAAGCCAATACATCATTCTCCATTAAAGGAAAAAGGAAAATTAGAAAAAAGGATTAATAAAATAGAGATAACTATATCTGAGAAGGAAAGAAATGTCAAAGAATTAGAAGAAGAACTTACAAAAGGAGAAATATATACTGATTACATAAAAGTAAAAGAAATTCAGAACAAAATTGATAGTTTAAATTCGGAAATTGAAACAAATATTATTGAATGGGAAGAAATACAAGAAAAACTAAATAAATTAGACATATAGAAATAGTAATTTAGTGTAAGACTATTTAAAGGAGAAATACTTTGAAAAAGAAGAAATTAAATTGTAAATATTTTAAATTATGTATATGTGTAATATTAATAATACTTTTATTTTTTATAATACATGTGACAAGAAATATTATAATAATAAACAAATTGTACTCAAAACAATCTAAATTTGAAAAGAGTAAAAATTATTATTATGTTGCAGAGTACTATTCATCTAGCGAAGATAAAAATATTATAGAACACTATTATAAAGATGGAAAAGTAATGTTAATATTAAATGATGGCAAAATTATTAATTGGTATGATGAAAGCACAAAGGAAAATGTATTAATAGATTTAGATGAATTCAAAGCTGATGTATATAAATCAGATTATATTGTGGGTAGCGAATTACCTATATATATAGATGAAGATGTAAAAAATATAGATACATATGTAAATGCACGAATTACAAGTGATAAAGTCTTTGAAGATGAATGCTATAAAATTGAAATGAAAATGCAGACAGTATGGATTACTAAAAACGAGGGTATTGTAGTAAAAATAATTAATAAAAGTGATAATGAAAAAGTGATAGAATATAAAAATTGGAGACTAAATGAGTTAAAAGATGAGGATGTTATAAAACCAGACTTAACAAATTATGAAATAATTGAAAGATAAAAGATAATTTAATGTATCATATTATAATAGCAAATGAAAATTAAAAGGGAAATGATGGAAAATACAATAAAGAGAAAGTATATTTTAAAGATGACTAAGTCAAAAAAAGAACATTCATATTGCCATATAAATATTCATAATTATGTTAGTTTTTTTATTATATAAATTTTGTTAGAAAATGTTAGATTTTTTTGTAATGGTGAACCGAACCGTTTAACAAACGTAAAGTTTGTTTTTGGAACGTTTTGGTGAAACATAACTTAACCAATCCGAAACTTTACTTTGTAGAAAAAGACATAGTAATAATAGTAAATGTATTATATAGAGATAAATTATCCGATGATATTAGGTTTAAAATTATAATAAGAAATAAAATTAAGTTGTGGATATAGTTTTTATATGTTATAATTGAAAAAGTAGAGGAGATGTTAATAATATGATAGATGAAAGAACAAAAAAAGTATTGTATACAATAATAAAACATTGCAATATAATAAATGAAACAAAGAATTTTTTTGGAAATAATTATGCTGAATTTGAGAATAATAGTATCTACCAAAATGCAATATTAACACCAGTTACACAAATAGGAGAATTAGTAAAAAAGTTACCCTTAGATTTTAGATTAAAATATAATCAAATTCCGTGGAAAAATATTGCTGGAATGAGAGATATTGTTGTGCATAATTATGAAACTATTGATAAAGTTATATTATGGAATGTAGCAGATGGAGAAACAAATAAGATAAAAGAATTTTGTAGAAAAATTATAAATGAGGTGATATAAATATGTCAGAATTAGAAAAAGTAAAAGAAAAGATAAAACCTGTTGCAAAAAAATATAATCTAGTATATGTTTGGGTATTTGGCTCATATGCAAAGAAAAAGCAAAGAAAAGATAGTGACATAGATATTATTGTAAGAACAGAAGATGTTGCTGATGGATTTAAAATTGTTGAAGTGAAATTTGCATTAGAAGAAGCGTTACAGAAGCAAGTAGATATTATAACAACAGGAAGTATAAAAGGTTCTTTATTAGAAAATGAAAATTTAGAAGAAGTTTTAGTATATGGTGAGGAATAAAATATGAAGGATTTAATAAAAACCAATTGTTATGATGTATCAAACGATATGGTAATTGTTGGAAGTTGTTTATCAGCAATGCAACCAGTAGCATTTAAAGATTTAGAGAATAAATATAATAACATCTATGAGGTATGTTTAGAAGAGATACATTTAAATATGGTAATAACTAAAATAATAGGGATGTTGTCTAGAGTGAAAATAAAAAAATAATATTTGCCACTGTAGATAAATCGCCACATTGTATACAAATGCATTATATTGAAAACGAAATTAGAAAAGCAATGAATATTGATGATATAGAATTTATTCATTATGTAGCTGTTAATAACAAATTAATTAAAGTATCAAATGAAACAATTAGAAAATCGAAGTCTTTAGCAGAGATAGAAACTGATGAAACGAATTATTAAAATTATAATTAAAAACATATTAGCGTTGAGAAACTTAATAATCAAGTAAATAGAAAAAACTCACTTGCAAAATCAGTGAGTTTTCATCTTGTCCAATTTCAGTGGTAGGCTTACAGCGAAACCTCCTACAAAGAAATACATTTTGGTTTTTGGAACGTTTTGGTGAGCCAGGAGGGATTCGAACCCCCGACCCCAGGCTTAGAAGGCCTGTGCTCTATCCAACTGAGCTACTGACCCATTTATTGAACAACTAATATATTAGCACATAAAGTGAGGAATGTCAATTGTTTTTTATAAAAAAGTTTAACAAGGTGTATGCATAAAATCTAAAAATATGGATAATTAAAAGCGAATGAAAATAAAATAAAAGAATAAACTATAAAAGAAAGACCAACTATAAAAAGTCAAGCATTTTTGAAAAAAATTGAAAAAAA
>CAMUDX010000057.1 GCA_947087745.1 uncultured Clostridium sp.
CGTCAGTTTGGATAAGCAGGGATTGAATTGGCAATTTACAGTTAGCCATCAATTAAAAATGTATTGAATAATAATCATAGAATGGTATTAATAATTATTTATATCATCAATTGGCAAAAAATATTTGAAAAGTTTTTATTAAAGTCTTTTAGAGGATGATAATTATGGGTGCAACAAAAGATATAGGAAAATCTCCAAATTTAATTTGGAAATTAAGCGATATGGATGGCCATGCATTTGAAAATTGGATATTTAACATACTCACTAAGATGATGGAAAAGTATTTGGGAAATGGAACAAAAATAAAACAGACACCAGGATCCGGTGATAATGGAAAAGATATTGTTATCCATTCGGTCATCGATATTGAAAATATTTTTTGTCAAAATTTCAGATTGCTTGGCAAAGACGAGATAACTATCTACTTAGAGTGTAAAAGTACAAACAAAACAAATGTTCCCTTTAATAAAATAATTGATAATGTTGTCAGAACAAAGTATGATACAATTGATTATTTTGTTCTGATAACGAATGCCACTATAATCCCAGATACTTATTATAAAATTTATAAAGAATTGGATAGAGAAAATGTAAATTTTGTATTGATTGATCAATTTATTCTTGCAAAATGTATTCATGAAATGGGGATTGAAAATGTAGATAATATACCATTATCTGCTGATTACACGGATTTCTGCGGACATTATCAGGTATTACAATCAGAGGAAGAAGGAAAAACAGTATTTGAAGTCCCAATATTGCTTCGCAATTATTTGAATAAGAACCAGAATGTAAATATAAGACTATTGACAGACGGAAGTTGGGATATGTTTGGCAAAACGACATCTTCTATTATACCACCTTTTGGTTCTATCGTAATGAAATTTTTCTTTAAACAAGTTTCATACAATGGGATTGAAGAATTAAACCTTTTTCTGAAAAATCAGAATGATGAAAAATTAATTAAAATTCAGGGAATTAACTATAAAGAAGTTTTTATTCCCTCATTTATTGGTGTATCTCGAGAACAGCTTGTGTATGAAATAAAAGAAATAATAACGTCTTCCAAACAATTGCGAGTTCTTTACGTCTGGGGAGAGTCTGGAATGGGCAAAAGCCGTACGATTAAGGAGGTTTTTGATTTAATCAGAGAAGAAAAGTATGACTTGAAAACAATACATTTATCAGCTAAATGCAAAGATCCGACATCTCAGATAAAGGAATTTCTTCTGGAAAAGGGTTATCTTGAAAATAATTCTGGAAATTCTTTGTATGATTATGTTAAACAGTCAACGGCAAATTCATATAGAAATGCCGTAATATTGCTTGAAGATTTTCATTATGCTGATGAAAAGGTTATAGAACAAATAAAGCTTCTTGATAATATAGTAGTTCCAGTTTGTTTCATTGTTTGCGGACGGTCAGATTATACCGATGGAAGGTTATCGTATTATTCATTTATCCAATGGACATTAGAAAACAGAAAAGAATATTCTTGGGAACTTTCACCTCTCCTGCCGGATGAAACTAAGCGTTTAATCAAAAGTATGGTGAATTCCATACCAAATGGAGCACTGGATACAATTCAAAAAAGAAGTATGAATAATCCATTATATATTGTGCAATATATAGAGTATTTATTGGATATTAATATTGTTGAATTGCAAAATAGAAATACAGTAGGTGTTCTCAACCCGGATACTTTTCCAGTCAAAGGTGATATACCCAAAAAAGTTAGTTCGATTTACAAGAAACGCATCAGACATTTAATTAATACATTTGGGGAAAATGAATACTTAATCGTTTTATTGCTTCTGGTCATATATAATGGTGAAGTATCATTATATTTGGTTCATGATTATTTAAATACAGATGAAGAAATCATAGAGGAATTACTGAGAAGAAGATTTATTAAATATGGCGAAAATAAAACAATACAATTTGTGCATGAAAGTTTATTAATATTTTTAAAAGATTTTCTAGAGAAAAAGAAAAATTATCAATCTCTAATTGCAAAACATATTATTGCGGGAAAAGAAATCTTCTTTCATTCGTTACCAAACTATGAAATTGGAAAATTGTATATTTGGCATAAAAAACAGCAATTGGCAAAAACGTATTTTCAATGTGGTGTGAATGAGATTTCCAATATTTCAAATTACTCCAATATAAATATTGATTCAAATTTATATGAATATCTTTTCGATATATTTGACTTATATAAAAAAACAGACTATGAAATAGCTAAAAATGCATTAATTTCTAGAATATATTTAAGTTTACATCACTTTGCCCCCATGAAAGCGGTATATGATTGTGAAAAGTCTTTATCGCTAATTAATGCATTACCTTTTGTGAACATTGACAGATCAGTAATAAATATTATAAATTCACTGAAAGCGCATGCACTTTTAAATGCCGGGCATTTAGCGGATGGCGAATTTGTTTTAAAAGAATTATTATCAGAATTTCTCATCGCTCCGGAAAAATTAGATAAGCAGTCATTGTTTGATATTGTAGACAGGCTTGCTGCTGTAAGCATAAAATATAATACTTATAAACTTGCGCATAATTACGTTGAATGGGAGATAAGAATAGCAGAACAATTTCAGAAAGAATGTAATGATAACTCCCTTCTGGTAATTGCGCATAGGACGCGTTCAAAACTAATGTTTTTTCAAAATCCGAAAGAATGCAAAAAAAGTCTGATTTTGGTAAATGAACTTCAAAAAAAGGATTCTTCTATGCGTATATATTATAGTAACTTGCTTTCAGAATATATATATGATATGTACTATTCGGACGACTGTAATTGGGCTGAGATTAATGAAAGGGTAGAGAAAATTCATAAAAAAGCGGCAGAGCATTCTTACGATAGAGTTCTGGTCAGGAGTGATATGGTTTTATCTGTATGTGCTTTAAAGTTAGCAAAAAATTACTCTGAATTAATGTATTCAAAAAAGATAGTGGAGAATGGAATTAATGCGAGCATTCGATTAGGAATCCCAGGATATATATGGCAATTTTATAACCTTTTAGCTATTATTTGCACTCGTCTGGGGTGTGAAGATAATTATATACATAAATTGTTCGAAACCATCTATGTACAATTAGCAAAGCAAAACTTGCTTTATATTGGAACACAGCAATTATGTTTTTGTAATCTTCTGGCTATAAGTAATATCGGTGCTTTTCTAAAAAAATACACAACTGAGCGATATTTTAGAGAAAAGATGCTGGGCATTAAGTATGTAGGTGCTTCTTCTAAATGCAATTATAATTGTGCTAGTTCACAATGCAATTACGTGTGCCCTATTGACAATACATATGTAAATAAACAATATGAGTTGGCAGAAAAAAAGGCACTTCTGTGGGTAAAAGAAATGCCTATCTGCATAGAATGTATTAACAATAATTTACTACGAGATGATGAAACCCAATATTTTATTCCTATATCATAATTTCTTTGTTAATAATATAATTACCGATAACCAGAATATCAATATTGGTCGTGAGAAATGTATTTACCGCATCTAATGGGCTTTCTACAATTGGCTGACCAGCTACATTAAAGGACGTATTCAAAACAATTGGAAAGCCCGTTAATTTTTTGATTTCCTCTAATAACATATGTATAAATGGCTCTTGTTCCAGTGAAACAGATTGAATTCTTGCTGTACCATCTATATGAGTGATTGAAGCTAAAGAAGAACGATATTTTTCTTTAACAGTTGTTGCAAACAACATATAATCCGAAGAACATTTCAAATCAAAGTATTTATATTGATCTTCTGCAACTACAGTTGGTGCGAATGGACGAAATTCTTCCCTATGTTTTACTCTTTCATTTAATATGTCCTTCATAGCAGGATTTGTTGGATTTGCCAGAATACTTCTATGGCATAACGCACGCGGACCAATCTCTGTTCGTCCTCTATGGAAAGCTACAATTTTATTTTCTTTTATATAAAATGCAATCTGTTTTGCCAACGAAATATCATCATATTTCTGATATTTTAAGTTTTTTGAATGAATTGTTTTCTCAATATCTATATCCGTATAGGATAATCCAAGGTATGGTAATGTGATATGAAATGATTGCTTCCATCCATATTGTTGTATATAAGAATAATATGCACTGCCTAATGCCTGTCCGTCATCTCCTGATGCTGGTAAAATAAATACATTATTTACATCACATTGCTCATATATTTTATGATTCGCCAGGCAATTTAGAAAAATTCCTCCTGACAAACAAATATTTTTACATGAATATTTGCGAATAAAAGCTTTTACAATGGAAATTAAAGCCTTTTCTGTATAGACCTGTACCGTGCTTGCAATATCTGCTTTCCTTTTTTCTAAAAAATCCTTAAAGGAATAACCAGATAAACTTTGCAATGCAAATATTTCACGAATCATATCACCATAGGTAAGTGAAAAATTTAAGTCATTATAATTTAAATCTGTGTAATCAATTAGAGATTTTCCATAAGAGGCTAATCCCATTGTTTTTCCTTCTTCACCTGATTTAAACCCAACTAAATGAGTGATTTGAGAATATTTACGGGCTAAACTCATTTCAAGATTTTGTACATAATCTGGCATAAATGGTAATAGGTGATTAATCGGATCTTTCATATGACGCACTGCTATATTTTGTAAACGTTTTGAAATGGGTGTAAGACTGCCATTTTTTGCTATATACATTGTTTCAGATTCTTGTTTACCATTTATAAAGTCACCGCCTCCGTCTGATACGAAAACAAGACTTTCTTCAAACCCTGAAGAAAAATAAACAGCATATGCATGTGCATCATGATGATGTACAAAATAAAAAGGAACATAAGGACATTCATAGTGATTAAAAAATTCTTTTTTATATAAATCAGTTACTGCATTACCCTCTATTGCAACATGTGATAATCCTATACAAGATATATCAGTAATTTTCAAACCACAATATTGCAAAAGAGCGTCTATTGTTTCATAAGGCATACTCATAGATTGAGAATGCTTAATTCGATCCAGCCTTTCTTGTGCTAAAGCAGCAATCACTTTTCCATCTTTTATTAGACATGCACATCTATCATGTCCAATATGTATTCCTAATGCAACTTTCATAATTACACTCCCTTCAAAATTGTATATTAAAGACATAAATACACTTCTATTTATTGTTTTAAATTTGTATTAATATTCTCAACATAAAACTCAGCAAATGCCAAATCTTTCGGTGTTGTTATTTTAAAATTATTTTCTTCACCATATGACATTTTTACATCTATATTTCTGTTGATAAATAGTTGCGAAACGGCTGTTGCATTTCGCAATTCATCTATAGAATATGAATGCAAAATATGGTGTAATAAATTGAGTTTGCATCCTAGCGGGCTTTGACCTATATAACATTTATTTCTGTTAAAACTTTTTGTTAAAACCCCTTCAGATTCAGACATATACATAGTTTCAGAAGATAATACTGCTGCCATTGCAATTTGCGCTCTTTCAGTATGAAAGATACAATCATTTAGAATTTTACATGAGACAAAAGGACGGACTGCATCATGTGAAATGACTATATCATCTGTTTTTATGCCATTTTCTTTTATTACTGTATCAATTGCATCTTTCAGACTTAAAGTTCTGTTGTTGCAATTATTTGTACATATTCTGATCTTTGTAGATTCTTGGAAAGTATAGTATTTTTTTAATAGTTCCATAGAATGACTCTTCCAATTATCGTTTACCATCAAGTAAATGACATCAAATAATTTTGATTTCAAAAAAGCGTCTATTGTCCATATAACGATAGGTTTTTCTTTTAACCTCAAGTATTGTTTGGGAATGGTTGAACCCATTCTTTTTCCTTTTCCACCAGCTAAAATAATGCCGTATATCATCAATACCTCCAACTACTCTCAATAATTCGTTTTTTATAACTAATTTCAATATAATTGATGGCTAACTGTAAATTGCCAATTCAATCCCTGCTTATCCAAACTGACG
>CAMUDX010000058.1 GCA_947087745.1 uncultured Clostridium sp.
CGCTAACAAATTATATATCATTGGATTTTTTTCCGAAACTTCTTGACACTAATAATTATATGAGGTAACATCATAAAAAATATTATTGGCAAAATGAACTTAAAACAAACTTAACACTTTAATTTTTAAGCTAAAGAAGTCAGTAATATCAAGCTGTTAAATAGTTAACTCATCTGACTGTCGCCTCCAAAGCAAAATCGAGGAAACGTTGAAATATCAACATTTTCTCGGTTTTATATGTTTTCATACTAAAAATAAAAATGTAGTATTTTCAAGGTTTTCAGAGATTAGAAAATTAAAAATTCAAACTAGATGTTATAAAATTATTATAAAAACAAATTGCGTATGTTAAAAAATGTTATAAAATCTAGTTTATTGAAATTTTTAAACTATGAATAAAATGACTTAACGAATTTGTAGATTTATGATACAATGTATTGCCTGATTTTAAAATATTTTATAATTTTTGGATGTTTGCTTGAATTAATTATCAATATAGTGTATAGTGAATAACGATAGAGATGAGATAAAAGTAGATGTTGGTGTTACCTTTAGTCCTCAACTTTAGTTGAGAGATTGGAGGTGGTGTTTATATGTTAGATTTTCTAATGTTCTTAATAATAGGATTTATGATTTCAATAACAATAAACGTTGCCTTATTAAGTGTTATATACATAATACTATCTAATAGGGAACAATAAAAAATACACCACATACGCTTTCGCAGAGCTAGTGGTGTAATTCAATTATATTGGGTAACACAACATTATCTGTGTTCTCATTTTCTATCTTTATTATACACAGAATTTTAATAAATGTCAAATGTGATTTTGAAAAACGTCTTATTATGTGTTATATAAAATTAAATCAAATGTTATAAAATTGTTATAAAAAACCGGTAATAAATTTTGAAAGCTAGCTGTTAAGCTACATTTGAGGCCTGTCTCGCTGACTACAGCCTCCAAAAAATGTAATTTCTTGTGATTTTCACGGAATTTTAAGAATTTTATTTAATATTAAAAGCCTTGATACAAAAGGATTTTAATTTTTAAAGAATTTTTATAGTTTTATATGATTTTCTGTAGTTACATTAAATTTACATTAAAAATCATTTTATGTGCTTAGAAAATATTGATATTACTATACTTTCAAGAATGTCCAACTGCTACTTGCCTCCAAGAAAAGAACGAGGAAACATTGAAATATCAATATTTTTTCGGTTTTTTGTATGTTTGTAAGCAGAAAATAAGAATGTAGAGTTTTTAAGGTCTTTAGAGATTGAAAAAGTAAAAAAATCATTTTATATATGACAAAAATGTAACAAAAAAACTATAGTATTTAATTCTTCTACAAATCTTTATTTTCATAGGTATTTGCCTTTTAGCACGGTTTTGAGCTATATCCAAGTATATATTAACGATATATTGTAAGAAGTCTAGCACTTTATTTGTTAAATAATTTTTTACAATACATACATCACTGTTTAGTATTATTCCTCTTATGATTAATTGAGATGTTACTGGCTAAAAATGTAAATATCTAATAACATCTTTTTTCGATTTTGTCAAATGAGATTTTTAAAAATTATTGACACATACGAGTTAACAGTACTATTCAAAACAATTGACATAAATTTAAAAATATCATATACTATAAATATAGGGCAATTTATAAAAGTATGCATAGAGTATATGCAGAAGGAGGAAAATTTAAATGGCAACAACACAAAAACGTAATTTTAGCAAGGGCGACAGGGTCTATTTGGTTGATTGTTGGGGTACCAGCAGTGGACCGCGGGCGTTCGCAAATCTAGCAACTGTAGAGATTGTAGAGGAAACTAGCTTGATATTGAAGATAGAAGGCAGAACATACCAGCAGTATAGCATCTATGACTACGGTAGGTTGATATTCGATACACGCACAGAGGCTGAGACAGCAGCAAGTCAACTGCCCAAACCCAAATCCATTATATATAGAAAAAATAAGAATAATACGACTAGCAAACTTGTCGTAAGGGGGATTTGGTATAAAGTGATGTATGGGATAGTCAAGCTGGTCATAAAGCTGGAAAACGGTGAAGACGTATGCATCGACAGGATAGGAGGAGACATATTCTTATCCAAACAAAGCTTAAAAGCGAAAAGTGTTTAAGCAGTGCAAAAAATATTGTCCTCAAGTATAAAGGCATTCCCAAGTTGGGAATGCCTTTAAGTTTTACAATTAAAAGGTAAAAACCCAGAATTTAGAAGAGTAAATTAAATAAATAGTATTGACAAGGCAAACTAAATTAGTTATAATATAATCTATAAAAAGAGTTACGATAAAAAAAGCAAAAAAATAAGCAGAATTTTATCAAAGAAAAAACTCCCAAATAAGTGCTTGAAAGCCGGAAGGAGGGGATTTAATGTCAGAAATAAAAGTTAATAATGGAAATATAGAAGATGCATTAAAAAGATTTAAAAGACAATGTGCAAGAAATGGGGTACTTCAAGAAGTACGCAAGAGAGAACATTATGAAAAACCAAGTGTAAAAAGAAAAAAGAAATCAGAGGCTGCAAGAAAAAGAAAATTCTAAAATATGTAAAGGATACATATAAAATTAATATAGAAAAGATTGCATAAAAATTATGCAATCTTTTTGTATGTATTACCTAGACAATGAACTAAAAATGGTATAAACTATACTACAGAAGAAAAAGATACAGAAAAAGAGAGGTAAAAAAAGATGAAAGAAAGATATTTAGAATTATTAAGAACAATAAAAAGAGAAGGAATAGAAGAACTAATAAAATACTTAGAAAGTTCAGACTTTTTCACAGCACCTGCAAGTACAAAATTTCATGGAGACTATGAAGGAGGACTATTAGAACACAGTTTAAAAGTATATGATATATTATGTGAAAAGCTAAAAAATCCAGGAATAGAAATAAATGTAACGGAAGACACAATAAAAATAGTAGCACTATTACATGACATATGCAAAACGAACTTCTACAAAATAGATTATAGAAATGCAAAAAATGCATTAGGAGTATGGGAAAAGGTACCATATTACACAATAGAAGACACAATACCATATGGGCATGGAGAAAAATCAGTAATGATGATAACAGAATATATAAAACTAACAGGAGAAGAAAAATATGCAATAAGATGGCACATGGGATTTTCAGAGCCAAAAGAAGTGTACAATTCATTAGGGCTAGCAATAAAAAAATACCCATTAGTATTATTAGTACATGAAGCAGACTTAGAAGCAACATATTTCTTCAATACATAAAAGACTGGTAACACATTGAAAGACAAAGATTAAGGAGATGAAAAAACACAATGGAAATAGACATGCTAAAAGCAAAAAGGGCATTTAATGAATATGTAAATAATTATGATATAAAAGATAATAAAGTCCAATTAAAAATAAAACACACATATAAAGTAGTAGAAAACAGTAAGATGATTTCAGAAAGGTTAGGCTTATCCAAAGATGAGCAAAATTTAGCACAACTAATTGCATTATTACATGATATAGGTAGATTTGAACAATTAAGAAAATACAATACATTTGTAGATAGGATTAGTGTAAATCATGCTGTACAGGGAATAGAAGTATTATTCGAACAAAACAAAATAAGAAATTTCATAGAAACAAATAAATATGATGAAATAATAAAAACAGCTATACTAAATCATAATAGAGCCGAGATTGAAGAGAGTTTAAACCAAAAAACAAAACTGCAAGCGCAAATAATAAGAGATAGCGACAAGTTAGATATATTTAGAGTTATATTAGAATCAAATCCAGAAGACACAATGACAATAAACACACAAGACATAGAAAATGAAGAAGTAACAGAGGAAATATATAAGCAATTTATTAGAAAAGAAAAGTTAGACTATAATAATATAAGAACAAACATGGACATAATGTTTTCATGGCTTGCGTATTCATATGACTTAAACTTTAGAGAATCAAAAGAATATATAATAGAAAATAATTATATGGATAGAATAACAAAAATAATTAATTATAAAAATGCAGATACAAAAAGAAGAATTGAAGAAGGAGTAAAAAAGGCAAAAGAATATTTAAAACAATAATAAAAAATATCTACAGGAAGGAAAATGAAATATGAAAATAGATATGGAAAAGGCGAAAGAACAATTCGTAAAATATACAGAAAATTACGAATTAGAAAATCCAAATATAAAAAGAAAACAACAGCACTCATTACGAGTAATGCAAATATGTAAAGAAATTGCAAAAGGAGAAGGATTTTCTAAAGAAGAAGTTGAACTAGCAAAACTAATAGGATTATTACATGATATAGCAAGATTTAAGCAATATACAGAATATCAAACATATAAGGACTCACAAAGTTTTGACCATGGAGATATGGGAGTAGAAATATTAGAGGATAATAATAATATTAGAAATTTCATACAGGACAAGGAATATGATGATATAATAAAAAAAGCAATCAAGAACCACAATAAATACGAGATAGAAGAAGGATTAAATAATATAGAAGAAAAATTTTGCAAAATAATAAGAGATGCAGACAAGCTAGATATATTTTATGAAGCGATAGAGATGTTTTGGAATGATGAAAAAGAAGAGATAGAAAATTCAGAAATTTCAACAAATATACAACAGCAATTTTATAAAAAAAGAACAATAAATAGATATGAAATAAAGAATGAAGATTCTATAAAAAAAATGATAGTAATTATAGCATTTATATTTGACATAAACTATAAGACAAGCTTTCAGAAAATACAAAAAGAAAAATATATAGATAAAATTATAGATAGATTCGATTTCAAAAAAGAAAACACAAAAGAAGTAATAGAAGAAATAAGAAAATTTGCCAATGAATATGTATTAGAAAAACTATAATAAATAAAGGATGATACAATCAATGAAAAAAGTATTAATAACAGAAAAACCATCAGTAGCAATGGAATTCGCAAAAGTATTAAAAATAAACACAAACAGAAAAAATGGATATATGGAATCAGAAGACTGGATAATCACATGGTGTGTAGGTCACTTAGTAACAATGAGTTATCCAGAAAAATATGATGAAAACTTAAAATTTTGGAGACTAGATACCTTACCATTTATGCCACAAGAATATAAGTATGAAGTAATTCCAGCTGTACAAAACCAATTTGAAACAATAAAAATGTTATTAACACGAGAAGATGTAGACACAATATATATAAGCACTGACTCAGGAAGAGAAGGAGAGTATATATATAGATTAGTAGATCAAATGATAGGAGTAAAAGACAAAAAAAGAAAACGTGTATGGATTGATTCACAAACAGAAGAAGAAATACAAAGAGGAATAAGAGAAGCCAAAGATTGGACAGAGTATAATAGCCTATCAGATTCAGCATATTTAAGAGCAAAAGAAGATTATCTAATAGGAATAAATTTTTCAAGATTATTATCAATAATATATGGAAGAAGATTAGCAAATCAGATAAATGAAGAAAAGGCATCTATATCAGTAGGAAGAGTAATGACATGTGTATTAGGAATGATAGTATCAAGAGAAAGAGAAATACGAAATTTTGTAAAAACAAAGTATTATAAGATAGAGGGAATATTTGGCGAAAAAGAAAGTACATTTAAAGCAGAATGGAAAGTAAACGAAAAATCATCAATGTACGAAAGCACTAAATTATATAATGAAAATGGATTTAAAAAAGAACAAGATGCAAAAGACTTTATACAATCATTAGCAGGAAAAAAAGCAATAATATTAGAACTAAAAAAATCAAAGCAAAAAGAAAATGCACCATTACTATTCAATTTAGCAGAAATACAAAATGAGTGTACAAAAAAATTTAAAATAAAGCCAGATGAAACACTAGAGATAATACAAAATTTATATGAAAAAAAATTAGTAACATATCCAAGAACAGATGCAAGAG
>CAMUDX010000059.1 GCA_947087745.1 uncultured Clostridium sp.
GTAATCGTCGGACACCTTTAAATATGAAGCTGTTGACAGTCTAAAATGTTAAACACTTTAAAAATACTGTTCAACGACAAAATGCATGATTCTATTGGTAATTTAAGTATTATATTTTGCCATATAGGATTTAAGACCATTACAGATATACACTTTTTATAGTCATTATAACATTCAGAAAATGTATAATTTTTTATTCCAAATTTAAGCAATGATTGATAATATACATGAACAATATTATGGCAGAATTCATATGTTAACATTTGGGGAGGTATTTTTCTTGTAAGATGCGCTAAATCTAAACAACCCAATCCTGGTTCAGCAAACTGAAAATCAATTATTATTGGAGCACTATGTATATCTTTAGAAAACATAAAGTTATAAATATGCGCATCCCCATTTATTAATGTCATATTATTGATAGTTTTCTTTCTAATATTGATTTCATTTAATAAATATTTGGTAATATCAACGGACTTATTTATTATTTTTATGGCGCTTTTTGTTAGAAAATGTGAATTTTGTGATATAAAATCGTGAATACCAATCTGATCTATATCAGTTAAGCGTGTGAATTTTATTCCTGCTTTGAATGATATTATATTCGCATTATTCCAAAAAGCTGAGTGAAAGTACGCTAATGATGAAACACATTGCATAACTAAGTGTTCAGTTATTTCAGTTTCTGTTATGGTATAAAAACTATTTGATATATTTTTAAGAACTAAAAGGGTTTCTCTATCATTGCCATCAGCATAAAAGCAATAGGGAATAACATTGATACCGCTATTTATTTTTTTTACATTATTGTAAAAAACAATTTCATTTTGACATAGTTTGTTTTGAAATCGATTTTCATATGAATTGGAATATTTAATAAAAATACTTTGATTATATTGCGTATGTTTTTCTTTGATCACTAAATTAATAATAAAAATGTGTGATGTTAAAGAGTTGATTTTAGAAGTTTTATCAATTAACATATCACATTCATTGGGAATGTTTAAAATTTTCTTAAGAAATTGTGGATTCGAAATAATTCTTTCAATAGTCATAGTTTAATCCTTTCTGATAAAGGAGTAACTATGGAAATGATAATATAAAAATACAATAACAAGGCCCACATAGTGACCCTTATTCTGATATAATCTAATGAAAAATAATATGCAATTAAAACCTACCTATATGAAACATTAAAAATATTTGCAAAATCAAATTTATTATAACATAAAAACAATAATTTGTTAATATTTTTAAAGAATTGGAGAATAATAATGAAAGATTTTATTAATAGAGATACAGAACGAAAAATCATTAATGAAGCAATTCAGAAACTTAATTCCGGCACAAACGTAATTATATGGATAGAGGGGGACTCCGGAGTCGGTAAATCCTATCTTATGAAGTATGTTCTAAAAAGTGTAAATATACCAGTTTTTCAATTCTTAAATTGTAAAAATATCTACAAATGTGAAAAGCAGGATCTAAGCCAAGAATTTTCGTTTATTTCGAATATTATGACAACACTACAAGTTAAAAATCCAACAGCTTATCATAATTGTTTATATAACTATTTTGATAATATTCATAGAATAAACTTATATGAGGTCATAGAGACTGTATTACCTAATTTTAAACCGTTGCAATGGTCAAAAGATTTATTCGATAAATTTAATGTTCAATCGCAAGCTTCAAAAGAATTTATCATGGATCGAACTTTGAAGACCTCCATGATTGTATGCTTATCTGAAATTATTATGCACCTTTTAGAGCAGAATTATAATGATAGCAATATTTTATTTTGTATAGACGATATAATTTGGATGGATAATGCTTCATTAGAAACCATGGAAACCATCTTGTCTAAACTTCGCTTGGAAAATAGGTTTAAATATAAAATTTCTTTTTTTGTAACATCTCGTAATTGTCATGAATTAGAAAATATTGATGAACAAAATAATTATTATAAATTTGAATCCAATATTTTTGATGAATTTTATACTTATAATTATAATCTTCTGTTAACAAATTTTAAAATTAGAGCCACAAGAGAATATCTTTTGGAAAAAGAACGTTTTGAATTACTCAATTATCTGCAGTCTTTACACAATATTACGTCAGGTAATCCTCAAGAACTTACCCAGACTTTAAAATTTGAAGATTATGAAATAATAAAAATGATAAAGACATTTGAAAATGATACGCAACAATCTGGTGAACACTATTTTACTAGTGAACTTATTTATACTTTACAGCAAAAAAATACTTATACAATTTATATATTAGGTCTTCTTAGTTTATTAGAAAAAAATACAAAGCCCTATTTGCTTCTCTCTCTTTGTCGTCTTTGTATTGAAAAAATAAATAGAACTGACTTTGATTTTGATACATATGAAGAAGCAATAAATATATTAATGCATAAAGATATATTAACATATGAAAACATTGAAATAATTATAAAACATGATTCCATTAAAATATTAGTTGTCGATTATTTAATCGAATCGGGAGATTATCAAGAAATTGGCAATATATTAGCCCATTTTATATTAAGCAGTGAATTTATTAAAGATGAATATTATACATCCAGAGTTAACTTAGCACTAAATATCTTGAAAAAAATTAATCCTATAGATGGTTTAAAGATAGCGATAGATTTTTATAATTATTCGTCATCCTATGATATTAATAATTTACGAATTACTGCAGAATGTTATTGCATATGCTTTTATCAAGTTGATATTGAAACCGTCAATGAAGTTATTGTTCCTAAAATTATTACTGCGTTAGTATCCACTTCACAATATGACTTAGCATATAAGATATGCAAAATTATCTTTGATAAACTTAATCTCTTGACATTAAAAAATAAGGTTTTATTTCTTGTTAATTATGCAAAAATATTAATTGATTTAGGGTATATTAAAAGTAACTCTGAAAATTCAGGGGCAATCTATATATTAGATATCCTTGTTGAATTAGTAGATGATGATAACGATTTATTACAAGTTTATTTATTAAAAATGTCAGCATATGAGCATATATTGGAATTTTCCACAATTAGAGATATTTATACATATGCTCTTGATATAATAAACAGCAATAGTGACTTAGATGATAAACTATTAAGTACTTTTTATCGCAACAAGGGGCTTATCGAATACCATGCAAATATAAAATCGGATTATTTGAAAGCATGTTTTTATGCTGAAAGAATCTGCATTATGAACGATAAGAATATTATGATGGGAACATGTCATAATAATTTAGGATTATCATATTTTTATAGCGGAGACATTGAAGAAGCATTGGAATGTTTTGAACGCTCATACCACTTTTTGCAAGATGCTAACTATGATCTTTTACGCGTTTTGAACAATATTTCAATGTGTTATCTTATGCTAAATGATTTTTCCGCATCTTATGATTTTATCTTAAAAGCAAAGTGCATCCCATTAAAAGGGATTTTCGAGAGTAAAAGTCTAGAGGTTAATTTGGCATTAATCATGTATCGGAATAATCAAAAATCTGAAGCTGAAAAAAGACTTGATGCAATTATAGATGAATATACTATGGGAAATATTGTAACTGATACAGCGGCATATTCTGCTGCTATGGTAAACAGGGCTTACATATATTTTAATGACAAACAATATTTAAAGGCATATCAATTATATAAAATGTCAAAATGTCATAAATATAAAAATACAAATGAAATTGAACAATGGAAAAGGGACTGCTTATGTAATTATTGTCTTTATAAAGAAAACATTCTTGACAATGTCTCAAATCAAGAAATAGATTTTGATGAGAAACATAATTTCATACATAAGCGCCCGTATTCCGCTATTCTATTTGCATACTATATTATTTAGATCAAATTGAATAAATGCAAATACAATGCGCTTCTCATAAATAAGCCGTTTTCAGCTTGGAAGAAATACTTTGCCTGTGGCATATTATCTACAAATTTAGGCAGTTCATTAGTTCTTGGCAAGGGATGCAAAATGATTAAATTTTTTGAAAATAAGTCCCATTGCTTTTGATTCATGACAAATCGGTTATTTTTTTCTGTTTCATAAAATATCTTATCTATATATAAAATTGAAATGGAAGGAATAACATTTGCATCTAACAGTTGTTCTATAGTATTGTAATATTTAATAGGATGTTTTTGAGCCAGTTCTTTTACTTGAGAAGAAATACAAACACCTTCTTGACACAAAATATGGATAGTTATGTTATCCCAATAAGTTAAACCAATTAGAAATGAATTAATAGTTCTCTGCCTAGGAGTCCCTATTATCAAGATATTATTATTAGATATATCACCTAGGCACCTTTGGATTGTGAATAAGTCAGTTAAGGTTTGTGTTGGGTGTTCAACGTTGCCACTTCCTGCAGAAATAATTGGCACAGTGGCTGTGCTGCATATTTCAGACATTATATTTTGATCTATTGTTCTCATTACTATTACATCGCAATATAAACTTGCTATTTTTCCTAAATCATCAATTGGTTCAAAATATGGTGGACCACTTCGTGATTCATTTATATCTGAAAAACCAATATAATTACCACCTAACCGAACAAATGATGATTGAAAACTTAATTGTGTTCGAGTACTTGGTTGAAAGAATAAAGAACCAAGAACCTTTTTTTTAAGAGCATTAGAATATTCTGAAAATATTTTTCTTCCTTTATTGGCTGTTTGAAACAAATTTAATATTTCCGACTTTGATATATCTAAAATTGATATGAAATTTTTATTCATATATTTTCTCCTTAACATTGCAATATTTGGGCATTACAAATTTATTAGTATGATTGCTATACTATACTTTATTGATTTTACAAATATTTTAACATTCAAGTTAAATTACATAAATAACTATTTATAAATTAGAATATTTCAGAATTGATTTTAAGATTTCACATATTACTCCGTAGTCGTTATTTTTTTGGATTTAAATACAATTTTAAAAATCTGCAACCAACATCATAAAATTGTGCATTTACTAAATGAGTATATTTTTTGCCAAATCCCTAGTGTCAAATCTTTTCTTAACTTTTCTACACCTTCTTTCACTTGCGCAGGTTTCATGAAGTTAAATAACGACATCGTCAACCTCCGCTCATTTTCAAGCAATAAATCTGGACGTCCCCAAAGTGCTGATGAAAAAGTATCTTCAAAATCAATAGGAATGTCAAATGCAATTTCCTCTACTTTTGTTTCACATATTTGAGATACTATATCTTTAAGTTCATTGATATCCATATAAAATTTATTAAGATACATTCTTGAATATGGCCAATATTCGTATAACCAAAGTTTACTGCATATTTTAGGATCAAACGTAAAAATTAGTAACATACCTGATTTTATTATCCTTCTTATTTCACGCAAAGAACTATATATATCTTTAAAATGATGTATTGCATTAATTATTATTGCCCCATCTATCGTATTATCGTCTAATGCTATGTATTCAGCAGGCGAATTAATATATACAAGTTTTTTATCAACGCATTCTTCAATCATTTGTCTTGATGGTTCAATCGCAATAACATTATATCCTTGATTACGAATTTCAATAGAATAATTACCCGTTCCAGCTCCAATATCAGCAATAATTGAGTTTTTTTCAAGTGACAATAGTTCAATTATTTTGTTTGTCAGTCTATAATCAGCTTTTCTGTATATATTGTAAACTTTAGCTCGATTAGTATAATCCATAATTTTCATCTCTTACATTGCATGCTTTCATTATATGAACTGATTGATGGATGATCCATGG
>CAMUDX010000060.1 GCA_947087745.1 uncultured Clostridium sp.
CCCGCTCACTGGAAAAAAAGCTATTTGTTTTTAAATATAATATAAATTAAAGGAAATTAATAAGGAAAATATTTTTAGATTTTTTAGGCGATAGTAATTACAGTTATCTGAGAAATTAGTTGTTATTAAAAAATTATAAATTGTAAGAAAATCTCGTTATATTTACAATCAAACTATTGATAAATAAAACGAAATGTGATATTATTGAAAATGATTTTCAATAACACTTTGTTAAATACTTATAGTACTATCAAATCTAAATAAAATAGAAAAGGAAGTAATAAAATTGAAAAATACAAGAAATACAAAACAAAAGAAAAAAGTATTAGAATGTTTAGAAAAATATAAAAGCAGGCATATAACAATAGAAGAAATACAAAAAGAAATAGATGGAGAAGTAGGGACAACAACAATATATAGAATAATAAACAAACTAGTAGAAGAAGGAGTCGTTGCGAAAATGCCATTAAACACACAAGGATTTTGCTATCAATATAACAAAGAAAAAGAACATTGTCATAAGCATTATCATCTAATATGTGAAGACTGTGGTCAATTAGTACATTTTGAAAGCAAAGAAATAGAAGAAACACAAAAAGAAGCACTAAAAAAAGAAAATTTCTATATAGATTTAGACAAAGTAACATTTTACGGAAAATGCAGTAAATGTAAAAATAAAAAGTAAACTAAATATATTGTTTATATATTATAAGGAAGGAAAAAATACACATGAAAATAAAGAAAATAATGTTGAGTATACTATTAGCAATAATAATAATATTTTTAATATCAGTGATGGGAAATGAAAGACCAAATAGTACAAAAACTACTGATACAAATAAACTACAAGTAGTTGTAAGTAATTTTGCTAGCTACGATTTTTTAAGAGCAATAATAGGAGAAACAGAATCTGTACAAATAACATTTTTACTAGGTCCAGGGAAAGATGCACACAGTTATGAGCCAACATCACAAGACTTAATAAAAATACAAAAATCAGATTTATTTGTATATGTAGGAAAAGAAATTGAGCCATGGACAGAAAAGGTAGTACAGGTATTAGATAAAAACAATAAAAAAGTAATATGCATAGCAGATAATATAGAATTAATACAAAATCAAGAAATAGATGAAGAAGAAAATACAAATAGTACAATAAATGAGAACAATGAGATGGAAAATAACAGTAGTAGCAATAACGAAAACAATGAGCATACACATGGAGCATTTGATGAGCATATATGGACAGCACCAACAAATGCAATAAAAATGGTAAAAATGCTAGAAACAGCATTAGAAGAAATAGATAGTAAAAATGCAGAAATATATAAAGAAAATTCAAAGAATTATATATCAAAAATTGAACAAGTAAAACAACAAATACAAGAAGTAGTAGATAATAGAGTAAGAAACAGATTAGTATTTGGAGACAAAATGCCAATGCAATATTTTATAGAAGAGTATAACTTAGAGGTATCAGCAGCATTTAGTGGATGTAGTACAGACACAGACCCAAACAGCAGAACAATAGCAAATCTTATAAATATAGTTAAAGAAGAAAATATACCAGTTGTATTATATTGTGAGTTAGGATTAGGAAAAGTAGCTAAAACAATAGCAACAGAAGCACAAAATGGTGCAGAAGTAATGCAAATACAAACATTACATAATATAAGTAAAACAGACTTTGAAAATAAAGAAACATGGGTAAGTTTAATGACAAGAAACATAGAAGTATTAAAGAAGGCTTTACAATAAAAATGGAATAACAAGTTTAATAGGTTTCGAAGCAACACAATAAAAAACAAAACGAAGTAAAACAGGAGGAAGAAATGAATTTAATAGAAATAAAAGGACTCGCATTTAGTTACCCTACAAAAAAGGACACATTAAAGAATATAAATATAGATGTAAAAGAGGGTAGCTTTACTTGCATAGTAGGAGAAAATGGCTCAGGAAAAAGCACATTACTAAAATGCATAGTAGGATTAAATAGTGGATATACAGGAGAAATAAAAAAACAAGAACGAATAGGATATTTACCACAGAAAACAGAAATACAAAGTAATTTTCCAGCATCAATAGAAGAAATTGTATTATCAGGAACAATACCAAATAATGTACGAAGTATATTTTATAAAAAAGAAGATAAAGAAAAAGCAAAAGAAGTAATGCAAGAATTAGAAATATATGAAATAAGAAAAAAATGCTTTGCTGATTTATCAGGAGGTCAACAACAAAGAGTAATGATAGCAAGAGCAATGTGTGCAACAGATAAGATAATTGTATTAGATGAGCCAACAAATGGATTAGATCCAAATATAGCAAGACAAATATATGAAATGTTATATAAGTTTAAAGAAGAAAAGAAATTAACAATATTAATGGTATCACATGATATAGATAGAGCATTAAATTATTCAGACACAGTAATAGAGATAAAAGATGGAAAAGTAGCATATTATGGAACACCTTCTAAATATAAGCAAGGAGGTGCAGAATAATGATAACAACAATAATAGAAATGATGACACATACCTTTATACAAAGAGCTGTATTAGTAGGAACATTAGTAAGTTTATGTGCAGCACTACTAGGAGTAAGTTTAGTATTAAAAAGATATAGTATGATAGGAGATGGACTATCACATGTAGGGTTTGGAATAGTATCAATATCAGCAGCATTTGGCTTCACATCACCATTATACATAGCAATACCAGGAGTAGTAATATCAGCAATAATATTATTAAAAATAGGAAATAATAGTAAAATAAAAAGTGATAGTGCAATAGCATTAATATCAAGTTCAGCATTGGCAATAGGTGTAGCAGTAACATCAATAACAACAGGATTAAACACAGATATATGCAATTTTATGTTTGGAAGTATTTTAGCAATGAGTGAAAGTGATGTTATTCTAAGTGTAGCAGTAAGTATAATAGTTTCAATATTATTTATAATGTATTATAGAAAAGTATTTTTAATAACATTTGATGAAGAATTTGCAAAATCAAGTGGTTTAAGTGTTAAAAGATATACAAATTTAATAGCAGTATTAACAGCAATAGTAATAGTAGTAGGAATGAGAATGATGGGAACAATGTTAATAAGTAGCATAATAATATTTCCTGCACTAACATCAATGCGAATATTCAAAACCTTTAAAAGTGTTGTGATAAGTTCAAGTGTAATAAGTGTAATTTCCTTTTTAATAGGTATATACTTATCATATTTGTATAATATAAGTACAGGAGCAATGATTGTAATAGTCAATTTAATAGCATTTATTATGTTTACTTTATTAGATAAAATTTTACATGAATAAATACATAAAGTTAGTAATTTTAAAATTGCTAATCATATAGACAAATAGAAAGGATTTAATATGTATGATGTAATTATAATAGGAAAAGGTCCAGCAGGTATTTCAGCTTCATTATATATTAAAAGAGCAAATTTAAGTGTATTAATAATAGGAAAAGATGATGGAGCTTTAAGGAAAGCTCAAAAAGTAGAAAATTATTATGGTATTGTAGGAAGTGGGGAAGGCATATTAAAAGCTGGAGAAAAGCAAGCACTAAACTTAGATATAGAAATATTAACAGAAGAGGTTTTAAGTATAGATTATAATAAGAATTTTATTATAACTACTACTGGTAAAGAAAATAGTACAAAATATGAGGCAAAAGCAGTAATTATAGCTACAGGTATAAATAGACCATTACCATATATAAAAGGATTAAAAGATTTTGAAAATAAGGGTATAAGTTATTGTGCAATATGTGATGCATTTTTCTATAAAGGAAAAATTGTTGCAGTATTAGGCAATGGTCAATATGCATTACATGAAGCAAAATACTTACAAAATATAGCCAATAAAGTATATATATTATCAAATGGTAGAAATAACGAATTAGAAATAGATAATAATATAGAGATATATGAAAACGAGATAGAAGAAATACTAGGTAATAATACAATTAAAGCAATAAAATTTAAAGACAATAATGAAATACAAATAGATGGATTATTTATCGCCAATGGCGTTGCTAGTAGTGTTGATTTAGCTAAAAAAATTGGTGCAAAAACCGAAAGTAATAGAATAATAGTTAATGAAAATATGCAGACTACTATTAAAGGTTTGTATGCTGCTGGCGATTGTACAGGTGGATTATTGCAAATTTCTAAAGCAGTGTATGAAGGTGCTAAAGCAGGTACAGAAATAATAAAATTTTTAAAGGAGGAAAAATATGAAAGTAACAACAGTAACTAACGAAAATTATACAGATGAAGTAGAAAAATCAGACAAACCAGTATTATTAGATTTTTGGGCAGGATGGTGTGGACCTTGTAGAATGATGTCACCAATTGTAGATGAAATAGCAGAAGAAGTTGGAGAAAGAGCAAAAATATGCAAAATAAATGTAGAAGAAGAAGTATATCTAGCAAACCAATTTCAAATAACAAATATACCAACACTTGTAATAATGAAAAATGGGGAAGTAGTAAATAAATTTGTTGGTGTACAAGATAAAGAGTTACTAATAAAAGAATTAGTATAATATTTGACTTTTAGTATACAGAGAGATATATACTAAAAGTCTATTTTAAAATAAATAATTAAGGGGACAAGATATGGAAATACCAAAAATATTAGAAAATGCAATAGAACAAGAAATTACAAACATAAAAATAACAGAATTAAAAGAAGAGGCAAAACAGCTAAGTTATAGATATATGAATAAAACAAGAACGGGAGAAAGTTTTATAACAAGTGACCTACAAGCTATTGTATATTCAATAATAAGAATGCCAGCAACATATGGAGCAGTAACAACAGCATTAAAAAATTGTTTAGAATTAGCAGATGTAAAATTAGAAACATTGTTAGATGTAGGAGCAGGAACAGGTGCTGCAACTTGGGCTACAAGTAATTTAGTTAATTTAAAAGATATTACATGCATAGAAAAAGAGCCATATATGCAAAGACTTGGTAGTAAATTAATGAATAGGAATGAACTATTAAAAGATGCAACTTGGATTAGTAAGGATATACTAAAAGAGACAATATCAGAAAAAGCAGATTTAGTAATTTCTTCATATATGATTAATGAATTACCAAATGAGGAAAGAATAAATGTTATAAATCAATTAATACATGCTACAAATGAAGTATTATTAATTATTGAGCCTGGCACTCCTGAAGGACATAATATAGTAAAGAATATAAAAAAATATTGTGTTGAAAATAATATGTATGTTATTGCACCATGCGTGTCACAGGAAGAGTGTAAACTTAATAGTAATAATTGGTGTCATTCAGCTTGTAGAATACAAAGAAACAAAATACATAAACTTTTAAAGGATGGCAATGTTCCATATGAGGATGAAAAGTTCTCATATATAGCAGTTTGTAAGCAAGAGGTTAATCATGAAAACTCAAGAATTTTAAGACATCCGATTATAAAAAGTGGTTTTGTAAATCTAGAATTATGTACTAAAGATGGTATTAAAAATGTTACTATTTCTAAAAAAGATGGTGATTTGTATAAACAGGCTAAAAAGAAAAATTGTGGAGATAGTTTTAAGCTTTAGTCCTGAGTTTTTAATTATATGAGTTAAATAATCTGGGGAAAAAATAAAGAAGATTTTAATAAAATATAGA
>CAMUDX010000061.1 GCA_947087745.1 uncultured Clostridium sp.
TGTGAATAAAGGATAATATATGATTATTATACGCTAATAGATAAATTTTAAGTTATATGCTGCTTATCTGGATAAACAGCATAAATAAGGATAAAGAGTCAACACAAATGGTTAAATTATTATATATGATAGGAGAAAGCAGTTTATGGCAAACAAGGAATCAATTCAACGATCTGATATATTAACAGACAGAGCATTACCATTTTTAACATTTAAAAAAGAATTTATAGAAAAAAAAGACAATTTCAAGCCTAATAAAACGCGTGATTATTTCCAAGTATCAGATAATGACTGGAATAATTGGAAATGGCAATTACAACATCAAATTAAAACAGCAGAAAAACTAAAAGAAATATTTGATATTACGCAAGACGAATTTGAACAGCTTATAAAAGTAAGTAAAAAATATCGGTTTGCAATTACCCCTTACTATTTATCGCTTATACAAAAATTTAAACCAAATGATCCAATTTATCTCCAATGTATTCCGCAAATCGATGAATTAAATAATGTGGGTAAAATTGACCCTATGAATGAATCGTGGAATAATCCGGCCGGAGCAATAACACGCCGTTATCCAGATAGGGTAATTCTCAATGTTACAAATAGCTGTGCCGCTTTTTGCCGTCACTGCCAAAGAAGACGAAATATCGGAGAAAAAGATATTTCCGCAAGCGAAACCTGTTTGGAAGAATCTTTTGAATATATTAGGAATCATCCCGAAATACGCGATGTCTTAATTACGGGAGGTGACCCGCTTACATTATCAGATTCCTATATTGAAAATATTCTTATTAAATTGCGAAATATTAAGACAATAGAAATCATTAGAATTGGAACCCGAATACCAGTTACATTACCTCAGCGTATAACTGCTGAATTGATAACGATTTTAAAAAGGTATTCTCCCATTTATATGAATATGCAATTCAATCATCCATTAGAGATTACGCCTGAAAGCTCAAGGGCATGTTTGGATTTAGCCGATAATGGCATTGTACTGGGGAATCAAATGGTATTTTTAAAAAATGTCAACACAGATTATTGCACTTTGCAACTGCTTAATCAGCTTTTATTAAAAATAAAAATACGTCCCTACTACATATTTCATCCCAAAGATGTCATTGGAACAAAGCATTTTTCAATATCCATTGAAGAGGGAATTCACATTTACGAGAAATTACGAGGAAATACTTCCGGTTTGGCTATTCCAACGTATATTCTTAATGCGGAACATGGCTTGGGGAAAATAGCATTAAATAAGGACATTTTGAAGCATGTCAATTTAGATGGAACTGTTATTTTGGAAACTTGGGAAGGAAATAAAATAACCAAAAACATATGGGAGGAATAAAAATGAAAATAGGGTTTTGTTTTGATTGTAAAGAAGATTATGGCTATACTTCAAATGACTTGTCATTTTGTGACTTCATTTCACCGACTGCTATAACTTTTGTAAAAGAGGTTTTGGAAAGATGCGGACATGAAGTAATTTTAATTGGAAACTATCGAAAATTGCTGGAGCATATAAAGCTGCAAAACACTTTTGATTTGATTATTACAGCAGCTGAAGGGATACAAAGCAGGAATCGAGAAAGTTGGATTGCGTCTATATGTGAGCTGCATAATCTTCCGTGTGCAGGCTCCGATGCTTATACCTTGATAGTCACATTAGACAAAATCTTAACCAAACTAATTGCTAATTATTTGCATGTGCCAACACCTGATTTTGCAGAAATAACCTGTTTAAATGATATCGACTTGCTTTCATTTAATTATCCTTCTATTTTAAAGCCTAATTATGAAGGCAGCAGTATGGGGGTTAAGCTAATAAATTGTAAAGAAGACTTGCAGAATCATGCCAAACTGCTTTTTCAAAAATACTCAGATAAGCTTATTTTAGAACAATACATTTCCGGCAAAGAGATTACAGTTTCTATTGTTGAGAAAAAGGGAAAACCCTATGTATTTGGAATGGTCGAATCGTTACAATTTAATGATGAAATTATGCCTATTTATTCAAGTGAAATCAAAAGAATATATGGATGCAAAAAGATTATTCCCAGAATATCTGAAGAAACTACATTATTATTAAAAAACTATGCACTTAAAATGTATTCTTATTTAAGGTGCAATGATTATTGCCGAATAGACTTTCGGCTGGATAAAGATGATAAACCATACTTATTAGAAGTAACACCTTTACCAGCCTTAAGCGAAACTGCTTCATTCATGATGGCCGCTAAATTAAACAATATTAGCCCTGAAGATATATTTAATGACATTGTGAATAATGTTTGCGATCGGCACAAATTATTCCCAAAAACGTAATGTACTTAGGCAAATATTATTTTCATAAAACCGCTTGTATAATGGTTCTGCCTCTATTGATGCATATTTTAGTGTGTCTTTGTCGATATTTCGGGACACTTCCGAAATGTTTTTTCCAACTAAATATAACTGATTGTTATTTAGTTTGCATTTGAGGCTTTCCTTAAAATATTGCTCGCTTTCTTTTAGCCTTCCATCCAGCTTTGCGTAGAGACCTTGATTAATAAGAAGGTATAGGGAATAAGAAGGCACATCATTTCCAAGTTTTGCCCGTATTTGTATTGCATTGTCAAGATTATTTTTAGATTCCTCATCATTATGCAATGCTTTATAACAGCTTGACAAATTTAGATACAGCACCATTGTTGAAAACAAAACAGGCTTAAACGAAATTGCTCTTTGAAAATATTCAATCGCTTTTTCAAAATTTGTTTCGTAAGCTGCATAATATACTCCAATACAATTATAAGTATAATGAATTTCGTCGCTGCCATATTTTTGCAATTCATTAATTGCTTGGTTTAAATAATTAATAGCATTTTTACTATCTCCTAGGTAAAGTAGATCCGTACCAAGATTATGATACGTTTTTGCGAGTTCCGGAATATTGTTTTTTCTGTCAAAATATTCTGCGGCTTGTTCCATTAATGGAATTGTCAGCTTTAACTCCCAAAACATACTGGATTTTCTTAATTGTACATTATATTCATCCTCTAAACCAGTTGAATGAGATTGATTTACTGAATAACTAAAATACTGCCTTGCTTCTCCATATTGTCTATAGAAGCCATATACAGTAGCCAATTCACTTAACACTCTAAATAATAATTTATTATTATTGCCGGATATTAAAGACTCCTTTAAGGTAAGCAATATTTCTTGGGCTTCACTGACTTTTCCTATAAAATATAGGGAATCAGCATAAAAATATGATATTTCTATATTTTCTAATTTTGTAAACGATTTATTGTTAAGTAATTTTGAATATAATACTGTTGAGCGCTCATATTTCCCTAACTGGTGATAGCAATATGCCTGTAGTTTTAAAGATTCAAAATATAAAGGTTTATTTAAATCGCACACTTTTGGGGTGCCTAATAATAATGCGATTAACTCCAGTGCGCCTTTATAATCTAATAGATATATGCTATAGCGGATTGCTCTAAAATAGAATATAATTGCGCTTTCCAAATTATCACTATTAAAATAATAAGATGCCAGTCTGCAACAATTTTCAAGACGCTTGATCATGTTTTGATCATGCTTTTTGTATTGCATTTCATAATACTCTGCTAACATCCTATTCCAAATTTTTCTCTCGTTTTCCGGAATAAGGTTTTGAATATTATTACAGACATCATCTGTTTCAAACAAATATTTACTAGTATCATAGTTATCATTTTTTTGAATTAGTGATGATAATTTTTCAATTCTAGTCAATTCTTCATCAACTCTTACCAAATTAAAAGTCTGCTGGAGTTGATTAGAATAAAATTCAGGGCCTAAAAGCGAAGATTTTTGTAATAATAATTTCAAATCATCATTCAACTTATTGTAGCGGTGCATAATATATTCTTCGATGGATTGATTTAAGATTCCTTTCGGTAATTGCTGGCATACCCATTTTGTACCGTCAAAATGGATATATCCTTCTTGCTTCAAATAATTGATAATTAAAAATAAATGCGTAATATTTCCAAAAGAAGACTTTATTATATATTTCCGTTCTTTTTCTCCGAGAATGATTTTGTTATTAAATTTTTTCGATATTATTTCAAATAATTCGTCCTCTGTTTTTTTATGAAATTTTATAAAGTTGGTATTTATTGTTAGTGAGTAAAGCTTTTTAAGTAGGGCATCCTGCATATCATTGATATCACTGTCAAGTTCGATCAATATAAAAGTGTCACTATTATCGCAATCCAGATAAGCCTGTAAAAAACTGATACAAAATTCGGCCAAGTCTTCCGGATAGGAGTTAAAGCTTTCAAAGCATATGACAACGCCCTTTTTTCTACAAATATCAAGGAGCATTTTCCGGATTATGTTTGGCATATTTAATTCATCATTCTCTATTTTAAGATCATCATCAAATTTTGTTAATGCTGATGTTATCGGCTCTAAAAAATATGATTTAAATATTTCATCTTTTATATATAAAATATGATTAAAATTTTTATAATAATTATGTATAAAAAATGATTTACCCAACCCTTTTTCTCCAACAATAAATGTTAAAGAGTTTTCATTTGCATTGGATAATTGTTCTAATTGTTTTGTATAAAGGCACATTTAATTCCCTCCTTTTTTCAGCAGTTTCTTTTTGATTGCTTCAAGTATCTTAGATATAGGCAAGTTATAAATATCCATATCATCAAAAAAATCGTAATTAACTATTTGCGCATCAACAATAAGTTCTTTATCAAAATTAAGTATAATTTTAGCAGAGGGCATAAAAGTGTGCGCGTCAAAAAAAAGATTTGTATATCCTCCATTTAGCAACAAAATGTTTTTTTCCATTTGAAAATCGAACTCTAAATAATAAATAAAATTGAAATATGTATATTGAAATCTTATATACTGTTCTGTCTCATCATGACTGACAATCCAATTAGGAGGAAATCCTTTGCCAAGTACTAAAATTAATTCATTTTTAAATATTTCAAAAGATATTGGATCCTCTTTTTCTGTTTCACCACCATGTACTTTTTTAATAATCAAATTTCCCAATTCTTCCGGACTCTTTTTCTTTCCGTCTATAAAACCGATTGTGCTTAGAATTCCGGACACTTTTGTTTCATCAAATTTGACGGGCAATAAATACTCCTTCTGTTTTAGATTGCTATCCAACATACGAACCATTGCTGCTGAACTCTCATAGGTCGTCCATTCTTTTTGAACATAATGTTGAGAAATAAAAATTACACAATATTTTGATTTATGGGTATAAATATTTTCCAAATATGATATTAAGTTTTTCCCCCAAAGATCTACTTCCTCAAAATAATCATAAAATACGGCAATGTTTTTCTTTTTTAAAAACAGGGCGACTTGTTCTACATATTCTCTATCTTCTCCTGCAAAGGACAACGCTACGTCATACTCATATCTCTCATCCATAAATTCATTGCTCCTTATTAAAAAATAGTGTAATTGATAATCATATATTATCCTTTATTCACA
>CAMUDX010000062.1 GCA_947087745.1 uncultured Clostridium sp.
TAGGTTTATAGGTAAATTCTCTAACTAAAAACCTAAATACATTATACAAGGAGGGCATTTTTTATGTTTGGATTTGAAGTACTACAAGAACTAAAGCCAAATTGGATTTGTGTCAAGTTTTTAGACACAGTTTTCTGTCCATTTTTAAGTTGCCGCATTTAAATTTATTCCAATTCCTCCATCAAAATAGGTACCCAGTAATTTATCTAGTATAGAATGCCAATCAAATTAATAATTTGATTGCCTTAAGTATTAAGATAAATTACCACCTTTTTTGATGGATTTTCTCGGCATAAAATTAAATACTAGACTAGTGCTAAACTTGCTATGTAGTTATTATATTTTTCATTTGGTGTGATATAACCGATTGTACTGTGAATTCTTTGATTGTTATACCAACTTTCAATAAATTCAAATATAGCTAGTTTGGCTTCATTAAATGTCTCATAATTATTAATATTCACTTCTTCTTTTTTTAATATGGCATTGAAGCTCTCCATACTTGCATTATCATAAGGATATCCCTTTTTACTATATGAATGTCTTATTTTTAAATCTTCAAGTAATTTCTCAAAATCTTTTGATGTATATTGACTACCTCTATCCGAATGAAATATTCCATCTTTGTTTAACTTTCTATTTATCGTAGCTTTATTAAAAGCATCAATTACTAGGTCATCCGTCATATTAAGACCATAACTCCAACCGACCACTTTTAAATCAAACAAATCCATTACAATAGCTAGATAAGTCCAACCAGTTTCTTTGGTATATATATAAGTGATATCTCCAACCCATTTTTTGCTAGGTTTGTCTGCAAAGAAGTCTTGTTCTAAAAGATTTGGATATTCTTTTGTATTATCAGTTTTAGAATTACCTGAGTGATTAAACTTCTTGACTGTTATACTTCTAAGGCATAAAATTTTCATTCTTCTTGCAACTCTTTTTTGACTAACAATTATTCCTTTAACTTTTAGTACTTTAGTTATCTTAGGTGAACCATACCTACCTTTAGATTCATCATATATCTTTTTGATTTCAACATCTAGTTTTTGATTAGCTATTTTATAACTGTTAGTTTGATGATTTTGATGGTAGTAATAAACTGAATGATGAATACCCAAACATTTACACATTAATCTGATATCATATTTATCTTTGTTATCATTGATAAATTTTATTTTATCTTCTGTTCTTTTGAGAATATGGCTACTGCTTTTTTTAGGATTTCATTCTCCAACTGAACTTGTTGTAACTCTTTTTTTAGTTTTAGTATTTCATCATTATTGGTAATCTCACCTGTAGTAGTAGTTATTGTTTGGTATTTATTAATCCAATTTCTTATATTAGTGTGACCAACGCCATATTCTCTTGATAAGTCAGCTATACTTTTTCCTGATTCATACAGATTAACTATTGTTTTTTTAAATTCTTCATCATATTGTTTATATTGTTTTGTCATAGACACTTCCCCTTCCTTTTTGGTATAGTATTATATCATATTGGACAGAATTTCGTGTCTATATATCTATACTAGCACCACACCAACTTTCTAAAAAATCTTAAAAAAATTATAACGCGCTTATCTTGATTTTACAGCCCTACAAACAAAAAAAGATAACTAAATCATAGCTATCCAAATTACAAAAATATGAAAATAATGGCCGAAGTTATGGCCATCAAAAACACACTTTTCCAAAATAATCAAAACAAAATAAAAGCAGGATAAACCTGTTTACAAAGAACTAGCCAGTGGCTAGTTTTCCCTTATTTCATAAGACATTAGATAAAACACAAGTGTTTACATTTGAGAAAATTGTTATACAATCGTTAACTTTGTCTTTTTCAGAAACCCTTATAAATAAAGACTTTCTAAAATGTGTTTAACAATTGTACACACTTTTTCAATGTAATTTTTTTAAAATTCCTGCCATAATTTTTAGAACTTTTGATGAATTTATGGTCATAAGTACGGCCATAGATTAGAAGAAAAATGCTGATGAAAATATAGTAATTTGAATATGAAAAAAAGCACTACTTCCATTTAAAAGTAGCACCTTTAGATACAATTATTTCATATTCTACTATATTGTATCACGCATATTTCTATAGTCAATAAGGATTAAATGTCTAATATTTTTCGGTAAGAATGTTGAGTTAAATATCATTTAAACCTTATTTATATTACATTTCTATCATAGAGTACTTAGATAAGTTTTGGATTATTAACCTAAATATTTTTAATTTGTTTAAGTTGAATGCTAAAATGAAGTGATTTAGTGCTATAATATTAAGTAATGAGGTGAAATGATGAAAAACTTTGATATTCTATTTAATGATATTGAATTAAACAATATTATTGATTCAATTAACAAAATAAATGAGGATACTTTATTAGCTTGTCATGGAAGATATCATACAATGTTTGTCGTAAATGCAATCGAAAATATTTTATCAAATTTAAATTTTGATAAAGATATTATTGAACTTGGAAAAATTGCTGGTTTATTACATGATATAGGTACTATAAAAGGAAAAAAAGGACATGCATTATTAAGTAGTGAAATGTGCATGCATTTTTTAAATAAAACTAAGTTGTCTGAAGAAAGTAAAAATATTATAAAGCATGCTATCGAAGATCATTCTAATGGCAATGATATTAATAGTCCAGTAGGAGCAGCACTTTTACTTGCAGATAAAATTGATATCTCTAAAAATAGAGTTTTAGAATTAGGAAAGAAAGACCGTTGGCATAATAACCTTTTAAATATCGAAAAAACAATTATATCTGTTGTAGATAAAGATATTATTATTAATTATATAGTAAATGATAAATTCTCTAAAAAGATTCTATCTGAAGAATGGAAAAAAGGAATTTTGATTCCTATAAAAGCTAGTAATTATTTTGGATGTAATTGTATTTTTGAAATCAACGGAGTTCAAGTTGATTTAATATAAACAAAAAATATAATCAAATACTGACTATATTTTATTTCAACAATTATTGTTTTATTTTGAAATATGCTATTTTAAAGTCCTAATGATAAAGTAATATTTAATTTATCAATATGGACTTTTTCTTGTTTTATTTGTGTACCAATAGTGATATTGGTATTTATTTTGTAAGCAAAATTGATGATATCTAGTGTTTTAAAATAATACGGTATATGTGTTCCGTAAGAGTATCAACAGATGACCAAAGAGATAATGGCTATTCTATTGATTCACAGTTACGAATGATAAAAGAATATTGTGAAAAGAATAATTACGATATTGTAGATGTATACAATGATGCAGGACATTCTGGAAAATATTTAATGAGACCAGAAATGCAAAGACTTTTAAAAGATATTAAATCACACAAAATTGAAGTAATAGTTGCTATTAAAGTAGATAGACTTACTCGAAATAACTATGATGGCTTTTGGCTTTTAAATTATTGTGAAGAACATGATGTTAAAATAGAACTTATTTTGGAGCCTTATGATGTTTCTACTGCTAATGGTGAAATGTTCTTTGGAATGAATTTAGTATTTGGACAAAGAGAAAGAAAAGAAATTGGAGCAAGAACAAAACGTGCTATGGAAGAAATGGCTCTTGAGCATATTCACCCTAGTAAAGCACCTTACGGGTATGTAAGAAATAAAGATACAGGACATTTAGAAATAGAGCCTATTGAAGCCCAAGTCGTTAAAGAAATATTTAAACTTTGCCAAGAGGGAAACTCTACTAGAAGCATTGCTACGATTATGGAAGACGACAATGCTTATTTAAAAAATGGGAAGTGGAGAGCCGATAGAGTTTATAAAATACTAACTAATTCTATCTATATTGGTATATTTGAATACGGAAAATATAAGAGAAAACAACAAGATATCTTAAGAGTAAAAGACTATTGTGAGCCAATTATTGATGAAACAACTTGGAATGCTACTAGAAATGTATTAGTAAAAAATAAGCACTCAAACTATGGAGAGTTTATTCATTTGTTTTCAGGATTAGTTAAATGTCCTATATGTGGTGAAATAATGGCTTCATCTGAATCTTTTAAATATCCAAATGGAAAACAAAAAGTTTATTACCATTTAAGATGTAAAAATCATAATTGTAGTGGATATGGACTTCATTATAATACCGAGAAAATAGAAGTTAAACTAAGACGAGTTTTAGAAGAATTAACTATCTTTATGATGGGAACAAATAATGAAATTATCACTTGCAATTCTACAAAAAGTAATGATGTAAAAGAAATAGAAAAAGCCATTGAAAAATTAAAGTTACAGGAAAAAAGACTAGTTGATTTATATTTAAGTTCGACCCTAGATGTTGAAACAATTAACCATAAAAATGATGTTATAAAAAAAGAGATTGAGAAACTAAACAAAAAGAAAACTACTCTTGATCCAAATAACGAATCAAAAGAATATACAACAGAACTACTAAAAAAATTAGACTGTAAAAAGGAAAATGACAAATTAGTATTCAAGAATGCTAAGATGATGAACTTCACTTTTTTCTACAATTTACTATCAAGAGAAGCCAAACGAGATATGATCCATAGACTTATATCTGGGATAGAAATTACAAGAGATGATAACTATAACATTGATATTAAATATATAAAATTTACTGATGAATTTATCACAAAAAGTAGTACAGAATTTATTAAATACTTATATATTGTTCTAAAAAATGATACTGTTGGTATTAAATATCTAAATGGAATAACTAAAGAAGAATTAGAAATCAAGAAAAAAGATTATGACGTTTTATCCATTCTAAAAATGACAAGTAATGAATATTCAAGTGAATTTGTAGATGATTTTTTCGCTAAAGCACATAGTCATTTCTATGTAGATGGTATAATTGGCAGTCCTTATTTTGAGGGGAATGTTTCTAAAGATTTTCTATTATTAGTACCCAAAAAAGAAGTAGTCAAAGCAACCTAAATGTGAAAGGAGTTAGCAATGAAACAATTAACAAAAGAAAATATTTTAAAGAATCAAGTAGATACCATAGAACAATTTAAAGTTCTTGATTATCTAAAAAAGCAATTATCTATTCTTGAATTTGATTTATATTTAATAGATAGATTTACTATTAAAGTTGTAGATAAAAACAAAAAACAAGGTTATTTTAAATACAATTCTAAAACAAAATCAGTGGATTTTTACGAAAAAAATATTAAAAACAAAGAAATGGAGAGATAAAAAAATGGAATTAAATTATATAAAAGTTGGTGATTATTTATTGCCAAATTTAACAATAGAAAAACAAAAAATTGAAAAAATTAACAAGTATGGCTATTTAAGATTACACTATCTGAAAGAAAATAATAAGCCACTTTATACAACTCTTTTAATGAAAAATGAACTAACAAATCATCTTGTTTCAGTTAGTATTGAAGCAGAAAATAGATTAAAT
>CAMUDX010000063.1 GCA_947087745.1 uncultured Clostridium sp.
ACTCTGGTCTATAATTACCAGTTTTAGCACTTATTCCAGCATCTTCGTAATAATCAACTATTTCATAACCTTTAAATTTACAAAAAGTTTCTAATCTTTCTCTTTGTTCTGGCAAACTAAATCCCTCACGGGCTTGGTCTTCGGTAGAAACTCTCATATACAATCCACATTTTTTCTTTTCTTCGTTCAATTTTCAAACCTCCAATCTAACAAAAAAAGAGACATCAAAGTACAATACGAGTACTACTGACATCTCTTAAATCCATTTATCATAAAGAAAAATATAATAATGCAATATAATATAATCTTTTCAAAGTACTCATAATTATATAGCTCTTGACGAACAGCTATACATAATTTATTGCCTATATTATATCACGATTTTAAGAAATGTCAAATATTTACAATTACATATTTTTCAAATATTCTTCTAACTCTGATAATTTAATCTTTTTAGTTAAGTTAGTGATATAAATATCATTAGAATAATTGAAAACTAAAAAAGTAATGTTTTTGATAATTACTCTATGTGGCTCAATATATGTAAGATTAGTTTTCTCTAATTTTCTAATACTACCATTTACAAAAGTAGGAGTAACTTTAGAAAACTCACATATAAATTCAAGTCGTTGTTTTAGACATTCCTCAAATTCTAGTTCTTGCTTAATTATCTTCATTTTGCACCATCCCTTTGTTTGGATGATTTTAATATTGTTTTTAAGCAACAAAAAAATCAACCAGATTTTATTTTCTGATTGATTTTTTGTATCAATTCTGTTCAATTTAGTTCGAACAGATACGTCGTTGGTGCCTTAGCTGTGGTTATTTGCGAAAAAACATACTCCCACACTTGCACCATTTCCGATTATCGACTGTATACACATTTTATCATATAATTTATAAAATGTATACTCCCAAAATGAAATTTATTTAAATAAATATTCCTCTTTTAGTAATTCTGCTACTACATTATCACAAAAATAATTATATAAGTCATAATACTCTTTTACTTGATTTGGCAATTTTACTAAATCTTTTTGATGTTTTTCAATTAATCTATCAATATCTTCATCTGTTCTTGCTTTGTTAAATTCTTCTTTTTGTGCAACAATTTTCATGCTTTCTATTAATTTTTTTCGTTGTTCTATAAAATAGTCTATATTATTAATATTTCCATAATGAAATAACATCTGTAAAATCATGTTTACGATTCCATTAACTACAAACATTTCTGTTGTAGTTTCTAAGTTTGATTCACATATCTTCTTAAAATTCTCATAAGTATATAAATTTGTCATAGTTTCAGATATTTTAGCATTCATATCAATTGGCTTTTTGAATTTTATATGTGCAAAAAGATAATATGTATCAGCCAATAATTCTTCTCTTTTTTTCTCATCTATTCTTTCTAAAATATTATAAAAATATTTTAATGTATTATATTGTAAAGATTTTATATAACTTATATGGTATGGATTCATCAATTCTACTATATTTGTGTTACTTTTAATTTTATACTTGTGTAATAAATCAATATGATTATTTAGCAATTCTTCTAAATCTTTATTCTCCCAAGTTTTAATCTTAAAAGAAGAGGTGTCTTTAATTTTTTCAAGATATTGTTTACAAGAATTAGATAAAAAATTAGATGAAATAATTAAAAGTTTATCCACTTTTTCTACTGAAGCCCAAGTGATAGCATTACTTATTTTATCAGCTGGAACACCCTTTTCATAATGTTTGCATTCAATATACCATTTTTCTTCATATACTTTTTTATCAATATCTGTAATTATTAAACTTGCTTCAATATCTCTTCCACTATCAGATGGACTACTAGTTTTTCCTGTTCCTTTTCTCCAATTTATATTTTTAAAACCTAATTTTAATAATAAATCATAACATAGTTCTTCAAAATCAGTGGGACTTAATTCATTTAAATCTATCATATTTTTCCTCTTCTTTATATATTTTCTAAAATTTCATTCAATACTTTTTCTCTGTCTTTTGAAGTATCAATATATTTTATTCCATATTTAGGGCATTCTATTTTCAACATTTCATTACAATTATACCAATCTTGAGCATGTTCTAGTAAATAGCCTTTTGATAAACCATAAGTCCAACTTTCTTTTGTATCATATGTAATACATTGATTTACCATATCTTCTGCTTTAAAGTTTCCTAATCCTAAACATAACACTATTGTATTATCAAAATCTATCATTTCTTTAACAATTTTAGGGTGTAATTGACCACTTTCTAATATGTATCCATATTTTTTAGTATCTTTTCTAATTAGTGAATTATACAATTCTAAAAGAGTTCTCTGAAAATACTCTCCATGTTCAAATTCTTTTTGCTTATCTACGTTTTTTCTGTAATATTGTTCTTCGTTTTTTGCTCTAATCATTGCCCATTTTAGAGCATCACTATGTATTAAATTGTAACTATTATATTTGTCTTTTATCATCTTACTCAAAGTTGTTTTTCCTGCTCTTCCTATTCCCATAATTAATATATTTTTCATAATTTATTCTTACCTTTCAATCTTTTTTACATGCACTTATAAAGCTTTTAAAAATGTTATTCATATTTTTATCTATTTTGTATAAACTCTCTGGATGAAATCTTACACCTATATAAAAATCTTTGTCTTTTGCTTCAATAACATCTGCATATCCATCTTCACAAAATCCGACTTTATCTAATTTGGGGCAATCTTTTATAGTTCTTTTATGTCTTGAATTTACCATAATTTCTTCTTTATTTACAATCTTATAAAATTTAGATGTTTTATCTATTTTTATGTTATGTACATATTGTTTTGACATTTGCATATGTTTTTCAGGATTATCTATTTTATAAGTTGTCCCACCAATAGCTCTAGCAATAATATTTTGTCCACAACAAATCCCAAGAGTAGGTATATTATTTTCATAACAATACTTTGATACAATGCACTCATAATTATCTGATTCAGCACCACCTTGAAAAATTATTCCATCACATAATTTTATTTGAGAAATTAAGTCATCATATTCTTTTCCTTGTAAATCTTCTTTCCAATTATCTCCTATATACTTTATATCTTTATCTGGTGGTAATATCGCTATTGCAACTGCTCCATTATCAAAAATAGCCTGTTTAATTTCATCTCTAACATATGTATCCGTTCTATCATTTTTGTAACTAGCATAATGTTTGCTCACAATTCCTATCACTGCTTTTTTCACTTTTTACTTCCTTTCCATTTATAACTAATTTATATAATTTTATACTAACTAATATTTCTATAATCGATAATATAAATAATATTGCGATTACTGTAATCATAGGATTATTTACTAAAATCATTGTAAAACTTAAACTCATTATTGCTCTTCCAATTTTTCTTGACAATTCCATTGTCGTTAATAATGATTGTTGTCCTTCTTTTCCAACCTTTCTTAATGCTAAATCTTGCATATACACTTTAAATGGATCTCTGATAAATAAGATAATTATATATCCTAAACTCATAATACCAAATTTTAGCATTATAGAGTTTCTAATAAATGAACCCATTATCATTAAAACAATCGATATACTCAATAATATTGGCAAAATTACTCCTACTTTTTCTTTATATTTGCTATGTATCCTATTAAATGCTATATTAGAAACAACTCTCACTATACGAGAAACACATAAGATAGCACCTATTATTAAAGCTGTTTTTTCCACATCAAAGTTTAAAAGTAATTCTTGTTGTATAAATAGTTTTCCATTTGATTGTCCAGAATTTACAATAGGATAGAAGAGACCATAAGAAACAATCAATACTATAATTAGCCTAGTATAATTTATTTTTGTTTTAGATTTTATTTTAGTTTCTTCCTTAATCTTATTGTATTTAGAATAATCTACTATGTAAAATGATAATACAAAACATATTAAACAAAAAGTAATGCACCCAAACATTGGTAAATAATTATTCAAGTTAAACATTAAACTTGCAATGAATGAGATAATCATTGTTACTGTTGCATATATGGTATTAGATTTTGTTTTAACTTTTATATATTCATTATTCCTATTTTGCAATTCAAGATTATTCTTTAATACTGCATTTGCCATATTTTGAAATGTAAATGCAATTTCATAAATAACCTTTCCTAAAGCTACAACTATATAATTTTGCCCAAATGTTAATAATAGACTAGATACTAGCAATAACATTGAACCTAATCTTACTGAATTTGTATTTCCTATTTTCTTAATAATTTTTAATAGTGGTACTTGTAATGCTATACAAGTTATTAATGATACTGTAGTTAAAGAAACTATCTGTGATGCATTAAAGTTTTTTACAACTGTTAAAAATAATGTATCTATTGCTACCCAAAATAGTAAATCACCTGATAGACCAGCATACCAAGGAAATATCTTATTAAATTTTGTCATTTTTTCTTGTTCCATTTTTCTCTCCAATTTATCTTTTTTCTACATAATAATAGCATAAACATTCTTTAATTTAAAGGTTTTTTAATATTTTGCTTTAAGAATTTTTCCAATTAAAATTGACAAATCTAAATTATGTGTGTATAATAAATATAGGAAATGAAACACAGAAATGTGTTGTCACATATATTAATGTTAAGACACTACATTGCCGTCCAAAGCAAAATGTAGTGTCTTTATTTATTCCTTATTTGTCCAAAGTATGTATATAACTGTCAA
>CAMUDX010000064.1 GCA_947087745.1 uncultured Clostridium sp.
GTTTCACTAATAATTATATATCATCGGATTTTTTCCGAAACTTCTTGACACTAATATTTATATAATTTTCTATTTATGAAAGAAATGTGATAATGTCTTAAGTAAAGAAATGAGAAAATGTCCCAACTAAAAAATATTTGTTCTCTTAAATGATATAATTAAAAATATCATTTAAAACTAAGGAGGACAATATGAGAAAGGTGGAACTTTCATTGAAAGAAAATCAGAAATATCAAATTATTAAAAAATTAGTTGAAACTAATGGTAACAAAGAACGTGCTAGAATCAAATTAGATTTAAAAAGTATTAGACAAATTAATAGGTTAATTGCTGGTTACAAGCATTATGGTAAAGAATTTTTTGTTCATGGTAATAGAGGTAGAAAGCCTAAACATGCTTTAACAAATGAATTTAAAAATGAAATTGAAACTCTTTACACTTCTAAGTATTTTGATTGTACTTATACTCAATTTACTGAATATTTAGCTGAAAGAGAAAATATTTTCTTATCTGTTCCAGAAGTTGGACAAATTCTTAGAGAAAAATATATTCTATCTCCTAGAGCTCGCAAAATTACTAAGAAAAACCTAAAGAAAAAACTTCTTGCTCAAAAAGAAAAATCTAAGTCTAAAAATGAAATAGCTAAAATTCAATCTAGTATTGTTGCTATTGAAGATTCTCACCCTAGACAACCTAGATGCTTATATTTCGGAGAAGAAATTCAAACTGATGCTTGTATTCATCTCTGGTTTGGTAACTTTAAAACTGCTCTTCATGCTGCTATAGATGATTCTACTGGTAATGTTGTTGCTGCATATTTTGATAATCAAGAAACTTTAAATGGTTACTACAATATCTATTACCAAATACTTACTAAATACGGTATTCCTTACTTATTCAAGACTGACAAAAGAACTGTCTTTGAATACAACAAAAAAGGTACTACCTCTGATGAAGATAATACCTTTACTCAATTTGCTTATGCCTGCAACCAGTTAGGCACAGCTATCCAAACCAGTAGCACACCTGAATTTAAACCTCGTATTGAAAGATTGTTTGAGTCGTTTCAATTAAGGCTAATACCTGAACTAAGATTAGCTAATATTACTACCATTGAAGAAGCTAATGCTTTTCTTCCAGCTTTCCTAGACAAGTACAATTCAAAGTTTGCTCTATGTATTGATAATACCAAATCTGTCTTCGAAAAGCAACCTTCTTTACAAAAAATTAATTTAACCTTGGCTGTCTTATCTCGCAGAACAGTTGATACTGGTCATTCCATTTGTTTCAAGAAGAAACACTACAGAACAGTAAATTCAGTTGGTACCCCAATATATTTTGGAAAAGGAACTAAATGTATGGTAATTGAAGCATTTGACAAATCTTTATATGTAACTGTAGAAGATAGTATCTTTTCTCTTGAAGAGATACCAGAAGTACAGGCATATTCTGAAAACTTTGATACTATTCTTCCGACAGAAACAAAAAAGATTTACATACCTAAGATGATACACCCTTGGAAAAGAAAATCTTTTGAAACATTTGCCGAAAAGCAAGCATTAAAATTTTCTAAGGAATTAGAAAAAGAAGCATCTTAAAGTGATTTTTAAATTAATCATTTTTTCGTAGGGTACATGAAGAGTAGAAAAAATGATGGTTTCGAAGAACAAATTTTAAAAATCACTCCAGTACCCTGACACAAAAAACTAACCCTAAAAAATCAAATTTTTAGGGCTTATGTTTAAAATTTTTTGGGACATTTTCAAAAATCATTGACAATTCAAAATTTATATAATTTTCTATTCTTCTATTTTATCTTTCTCATTTTTTACATAATTATCAAATTTAATTCTTTCTTAAATATATCATGATATGAAAAGATATTAATAGTTTCTGTTGTATAATTTCTCTTTAGTCTCTGTCATATACTTTTATCTTATTTTTAATAGAAAATCTCTTAATATAACTTTTAGGTATATAATGTTGCTAATCTAATTCCATATTTTTCCTCCTTATAGTAACTACTTTTATACTTTTAACAAGTATATATTTCTCAAATAATCTCCCAAATTAGTGGTTTTTATAATTTTTGCACCTGTAAATTCTTTTGCTTTATTTGATGCAATATTATCTGGATGGACTGTTATTACTGCATATTCATAATCCATTTCTTTTAACTTTGATATTAGTATATCTTCTAAATGTTTCACAATTCCTTTATTCCTATATTCTTCTAATAATAAATAACCTCCAAATTCAGCTATCTTATTACTTTTCATATTCAATATTTCTTTTATTTCTGCTGTATATGATTCATCCAAATATAATTGTGCTGTTCCTACTAATTTTTCTTTTCCCAAGCACCATAAGTAATGATTTTATCTCTATTAAACATATCTTCTAACTCTTCTTCAGTAAATGGCATAAAAGATTCTTTTCTTTCTAAGTTCTTAGAACTAATCTTTTACTTTCTATTATCATCGTTACCTAAATCACATATGTTTTTATTTCTTATACAATCTCTTTTAAACTCATTTGCTAATATATCCATTTCAATGCTATCATAATATTTACCATTAATATATCTGCAATTTCTTCTCCTTCTAATGTTGTTATGTATGCGCTTCTTCCAATATAATCTGTTGTTTCAAAATCATCAACCATTCTGTAAATTGTTCTATATCTTCATTATTTCGTGGTGATAAATAAATTCTTTCTCCTATTAACTTTTTAAAATATTTTATTCCTATTAACTCCTTTTTTATATTTCCATTGAATATGCTATACTTTTTACTTTAAATCCAAATTTTTCATAAATCTTTATAGCCTTTTCATTTTCTTTATTTACAGTTAAATATAAATCTGTGCAATTATTTTCTTTTCCCAATTTTTTTGCATATTCTAATAATTCTGTTCCAATTCCTTCTCCTCTATTTTTTTCATCTATACATATCGCTTCGATTTGTAATTGTTTTCTATATCTCATACTAGGATTATTTTTCTCTTTTATATTAAAAGTGATGTATCCTACAATGTTATCTTGTATCTTTGCTACAAATATTTCTTGAGCTTGTATCATTTCTTTAAAATTTTCTTTGCTAATTACTTCATGTACACTTAAAAACAAATCTGGTCTCCAATTTACATGTAATTCATGAACTTGTTTTGCTAATTGATTTACTTTATTGAAATCTTCTATTTGAGGAATTTCTATTATTATTTGCATTACTTCTTCACTCCTTATAAAACAAATTTTTATTTTATTATTGTTGCTACTTCTTTAGCTGATAAATTTTCATTATTAATTTTAATATAGTTTTTAAATATTTTTTCTCCTTCTTTAAAAGAATATATTTTCTTCCAAATCATCTGGATGTTCTAATTCTGTTTTTAAATCTTCCCAAAGAAATAAAGGATAAAAATATTCTACATTTAGTTCTTTACATTTTTTTTAGTAAACTCATTATGATCATTATAATAAAATGCTACATCTTCGTATTCTATAATATCTTTAAAATCTCTACTACCATATTCTTTTGCTAAGCAAACATATAATATTTTAGCATTTGCATATCTATTTTTTATTTCATTTATACAAATCTCTACACTTGTTCCTGTACTGTGCATTGCTTCAACTACTAAAAATACTGGTTTTTTTTATCTATTTGTATTGAATCAAATGGATTAAAAATCATTTCAATTTTATTTTCTCCGTTTTTGTATGCTATATGTTTAACTTGCATAGGCAAAAATTTCACAATGTTTAATTTATTAGAAATATATGTTGCTGGTACTGCACCACTTCTTAAAACAGGACATATATATTCCCATTCTCCTGTATGTTCATATTCCCTAAATTCTATTGTTCTATCTTCATTTGCAGAAAACTTATCTCGTGTATTGTCAGTAACTAAATATATTTTATCTGTATTCTCATAGTATAAAATGTCATTTAGTATTAAATCTCCTTCGACTGCATTTTGTGCTACTCTAATAAATGAAGTCTTTTTATTATTATAATTTTCCATAAATTCGTTATATAAATAATCGTTATGGACCATTGCACCTATAACAAAACAATTATCTTTTTGTGCATCAAACGAAGTAACTCTGTTCCTAAATTTCTTATATCATTTTCTTTTGTTAATTTAGTATTATAAAAATCATCTAAATTTTTTATACTTATATTTTCTTCTTTGTTATATTCACTATCTATTGGTAATTCATATTTCATAAACTAATTTCCCATTTTTACACCAATATTGTTTTTATATGGCTCATTTGGTGATATGAGGTGAACCAAAAATATTGGACAAAAAATATTAAAGTATGGAGGTTATACCTA
>CAMUDX010000065.1 GCA_947087745.1 uncultured Clostridium sp.
AGGTATAACCTCCATACTTTAATATTTTTTGTCCAATATTTTTGGTTCACCTCAATTTGAAGAATATCTTGAGCAAAGAAGGAGGTTCGAAGAAGATATGAGCTATGCTATTATAAGAAATGATAAATTAACAAGAGTGGATGCACAAGGGTCATACATTCACAATGATAGAAGGTCAAAAGGTCATTCTAATAAAGATATTGACCCTACAAGAACACATCTTAATTTTTGGTGTAAGAAAAATGAACTAACTTATATAAAAGAATTTGATAAAATGAAAAAGGAATATGATTTAAAAGGCACTATTAGAAGTAATAGTAATATCATGTGTGAAATGATGATTACTTCTGATAATGCTTTTTTTAATAAAATTGGTTTAGAAGAAACAAAACGATATTTCAAAGAAAGTTATAAATTTGTATGTAATTACAAAAATCTTGGAGAAAAATATATTGTGTCAGCAGCAGTACATTTAGATGAAACTACACCACATATGCATTTAGTTTATATACCAGTAATTCATACAAAAGATAAAGAAGGCAAAGATATTGATAAAATATGCTGTAGAGATTTTTGGAAAGGCAGAGATAGTTACAGACAATTACAAAATGCTTTTCACAAATATATAACTTCAAAAGGCTTTTATTTAGAGCGTGGTTTACCAGTAGAAGAAACTGGAGCAAAACACGAAAAAATAGAAGATTTAAAGAAATTGACTAATTTTGAAAATACTAAAAAGGTATTAGATAATATAAAACTAGAATTACCAGAAACACCAAATATAAATGATATTAAACTAATAAAACTTAATAGAGAAAAAGTAGAAAATGAAATTATTAAACCTAAAGATGATAAAATTATGGAATTGTATCAAGAAAATCTAAAATTGCATAATGAATTATCAAAACAAGTAAATTTAGTTAATAAAGCTGAAAAATATCAAAAGGAAAGAGATTTCATACTTGCTGATAATAGAGAACTTCATAATCAAGTGAACAATATAAAAGCAGAATATAAGGAAAAAGAATTTGATATTGAATGGAAATATAAAAGTAAAATTAAGTCTTTAGAAAAAGAAAATAACCATTTACACAAAATAATAGATAAATTCTATGAAACTGTTGATAAATTTATAATTTGGATTTGTCATAAATTTGGTATTGATGAATCTAAAGAATTAGTTAGAAATTTTGAAAAAGAAACACATTCTTTTATCGATCCAGTAAAGCAATTAAAATATGAGAAGAAAGAAGTAGAATTTGATATAGAATTATAACTAATAAATCAATAAACACCTATGAGATTTTAGTAAATCTTATAGGTGTTTTCACAACTAGAGTAAAACATATTATTCTATTTTACTTTGTTTCATTAAATTATTTAAAATTAAACTTCTAATAACAAAACCAAAACTAAATATGATAAATAAATATTTTAAATAATCATAGCAATAATAACTTACTAATAAAACAAGACTATATCCTACTATTCTTCCTATATCAAATATAAATTGTATATTCCATAAATAATCATTTTGATACTTTGGTTCAGTTATCTCATTTAATAACTCATAGGTTAATGAATTACCATTAATATCTGTTATTACTATACCTATTTGATTTAAAATAGTATAAATACAAACTACTACTACACTAAAATTTATACTAATTGGAATTGTTAATAAAAATATGATTATTGTAGTTGGTATTATTAACTTTCCAAAATTTCTTTTGTTAATTACCTTTATACATAGTAAAGAAACTAATACTCCAACAACATTACTCATACTGTTAATTCCACCTACAATAGTTTCATTTGATATTTGAGAATATATTATAACAGTAGTAAGCACACCTACTGGTCCCCAAGTATTAAATCCATCAAAAAAATTCTGCAATAATGTTTTTCTATATATCTTCTTATCTTTTATTGATTTTAAATATTTGAACACCTCTATTCTTTGACATTGTACTTTCTCATTATTAAGAAACAATGAAAGTACAAAACATCCCATAGTGATTATAAGTAATACTCCAAAAGCGACTATATATGAAAATGTTTCTATCAAAGTACCAAGACATAAAGGTGCTAAAATTGACATTAAATTTGATAATAGACTATCTATAGAAAAGTATTTTTTATAACTATTATTTTTATTAATATTACAAGTTATATTTTCGTAAGTCGCATAATAAAGACTTATAGCAAACGATTGTAATAAAGCAAAAATATAAATATAATTTATGATATTCTCTCTTAAAACAAGCAAAATACTAACTGTTATCAAATTTGCAAATAAAGATACTCTATATAATTTAATTACATTATTAGTATTTATAAATTTACAAATAACATATCTATATACAAGATTACTTGCTGAATACAATAACCAATATTTCAATACTTCTATTAAATTACCATTAGTAATGTTGAAAAAGTATATACTTAAAAACAAATTACCAAATATTCTAATTATATCTTTTAAATTATTTAGTACAACTAATTTGATCCAATTTTTGTCCATTCAATTCCCCTCTATTTATTAAATATATTGTTTATAAAAGCAGATACTTATTTAAAATTATCTGCTTAAAAACATTTTTATTATATTTATAATCTAATTATTTTTATGCTACTTTTATTCCTGTATCTACAACTTCCTTTACAAAAGGATTAGAAACTTTTTTGTAATCTTCTGTTGTTATTGGATGTGGTTCTATTCTAGCATCTATATCCCAAGTCATTCCCATTAGAACTGCCATACAATCGTAAATATCTTCAAAGTCATCTGAAATAACTGCAATATCTATATCACTATCTTCGTTTTCTGTTCCTTTAGCATAAGAGCCAAATAATATAATTGCTGTAACATTATATTGTTTTTTTATTTCTTCTATAAACTTGTTTATACTATCTACAATATCTTTATTTATTGTTCTTTCAACCATTTTCGTACCTCCTCGATATTTTTTACTTGTTCTGATGTGTAATCATCTGTGCATTTTTCATCAAAAGTTCTTTTATAGTCATCATATCTAGCACTTATATTAAATGTATTTATAGTTTGTATTTTTTCTCTTATTTCTGTTGGTACTTCTAAATTTGCTTTTTGAGAAAGTAATATTAAATTATGAATTTTAGGTGCTATTGGATCATCTGAATTATTTTTTGCATACAATCCTTTTAAAAGCTTTTCAATTACTAAATGTCCCATAAATAGACACCACGTGTTCTTTTTTCCATCTTTCATATAAAGCATTGTATCATAATCCTCATCTGCACTTTTAAACCAATATTCCATTAGATCTATACTATTCATATAATTCCTCGCTTTCAATCTATTCTTATTATAGCATTAAAGTTCAAATTTTACTACATTTTATTGACAATTTTTTGTAAAACTATTTATTTTCTTGTAACCACATATAAACCTCATCTTCAGTAAGTTCTCCATGTTTTAGTTTTGTTATTTTTTCTTTAGCTTGTTTTTTCCAAGTTTCAAATTCTTTCTTTAGCTTTTTGTCATCTTTGTTTTTATTAACAATCCCGAATTTTTGTTGATATGTTTTTCTATATTCTGTATATGCTGATTTTTCTTGTAATCTCTTGTTATAGGAAAGTATTGCACCTTGTTCTCTACAAGTTTTTCCATTCTCTTTTGGGTAGTCGCAGTAAATCTCATCTAGTCTTGAATTTGGTATAAAATACATTCCACAGTTTTGACATTTCTTTATTGGGTAATTATCTGTTTTTGATAATTCTTCTAATATAGCATAGCAAACACTTGATATATCATTACTTTTATGAGTATTTACCATTGATATAAGCATACCTTCTTCTTTTAGTTTCTTTAATAAGTCTATATCTGCTGAATTTCCCAGTTCTTCATATTTATTAGAATAATTATCTTGTATAACTTCATCATTTTTTATGTAAGAATATAGTTTGCCTTTTCTTTTTATTAAATAAACTGCATACCTTTGTGAATGTGTAAATGGCTTTAATTCTTCTATTTCATTTATATTATATATGTAATTAACTGCATCTGTTATTTGTTCTTGTATGTAAATAATTTGTTCTTTTAGCATATCATATATCTTTTTCGTTTCTTTTAGATATGTTTCATCATCTTCATATTTTCCTTTTAGTTCAAATTTATAGTCTTTATCTATATCTTTTAATATTTCAAATCCATAAGCATAGAAGAAATCTTTATATGCAGTTTCGTAAGTTGATAAATTAGCATTTAAAAATCTTAATAATAATAGTCCAAATCTTTCTATATAGGGAAAATATAAACTACCTGGCTGTTTTAATCCCATATCTGTTCCTTCATTTTCTT
>CAMUDX010000066.1 GCA_947087745.1 uncultured Clostridium sp.
TGCTATACTAATATACAGTTATAAAATTGGAAAAAATAATATAGAAAATTCATAAATTAAATATAAAAAATTTACAAAAAACACAAAAACATAAAATATAATAAAATAAAAGAAAGGAAAAAAGAAAAGTGGAAGAAAATAAAAATACAGACAAGAAGAAAAAAGGAATCAACTTTTTTAAAAAAGTATGGTATTCAACTACTAAATTTGATAAATATATTGAAATGGCAGATGAAGGAGTAAAGAGATCAACAAAATATTTAGTAAAAATAATAATATTATTAGCATTAATAATATCAATAATAGGAATATATGATACAAATTTAAAATTAGATGAAGGACTAAGATATATAACACACGACTTACCAGATTTCAAATACTCAGAAGACAAATTAAATGTAGATGTAGATGAAGTAATAAGAGGGCAAGACACAATATTTGATTTAGGAAACATAATAGTAGATACTGTTACAGAAGAACAAAATAAAATAGAAGAATATAAAAAAGAAATAGCAAAAAGTGAAAAAAGAACAGGTATAATAATCTTAAAAAACAAAATAATACAAGTAGTAGATACAAATGAAAATGAAGAAATCAAAATAAATGAAATATCATATGGATATGTAGCAACAACTTTACTAGGAAAAACAACATCTGAATTTTCAAAGGATGATATTGTAACATTTTTAGGTGGAACAGGAAGAATATATATAAGTGTAGTAAACTTCTTGATATATATATTAGCATACTTTATGTCCTATTTTGCATCAACAATAGTATATGTATTATTATTAGCTGTTGTAGGAAATATCACAGTATTAATAACAAAGGTAAAAGTAAAATTCAGTACAATATACAGTATATCAATATACTCATTAACACTACCAACAATACTAAGTTTAATATATTTTATAGTAAAATATTTAACAGGACTACAAATAAAATATTTTGATATAGCGTATGTTGCAATTGGATATATATATTTAGCAACAGTAATATTTTTAATGAAAACAGATTTAACTAGAAAGCAAGAAAATCCAATAGAAGAAGTAAAAAAAGACAAGCAAGAAGAAGAGAATAATCAAGAAAACCAAAGTCAAGAAGAAAATTAAGTGAAAGGAAGAAAAATGGAGAATAATAAACCCAAAAAACAAAAAAATAGTAAAAAAAAGATAATTATATTAACAATAGTATTATTATTAATTTTAGGAGCACTAATATTTGAAATTATATATTTAAATAAAAATAACAAAGATAAAGATGAAAAAGAACTAGCATATACAGATTTAATACAAGAAATATCAAATAGGAATGTAGAAAAAATAGAAATGACAACAGGAAGTACAACAGTAAAAGTACAATTAAAGGGAACAGATGAAGAGGATAGAAAAACAACAATTGTACCAAGTATCCCAGCATTTGTAGAGTTAGTACAAGAACAAAAACTACAAGGAAATGAAATAGAATTAAGCCAAAAGAAACAAAGCATATTAGCTGTATTACCCTCATATATATTATCATTATTACCAACATTAATAATGGTAGCATTATTTATAATGATATTTAAAATGCAAGGACTAGGAGAAAAAGGACAGATATATAATGAAACAGAAAGAAAAACAAAAGTAAAATTTGAAGACGTAGCAGGCTTGGAAGAAGAAAAAGAAGAATTGCAAGAAATAGTAGAATTCTTAAAAACACCAGAAAGATTCACAGAAATGGGAGCAAAAGTGCCAAAAGGAGTACTATTGTATGGCAAACCAGGAACAGGAAAAACTTTAATAGCAAAAGCCATAGCAGGAGAGGCAGGAGTGCCATTTATATCAATGAGTGGGTCAGAATTTATAGAAATGTTTGCTGGATTAGGAGCATCAAGAGTAAGAAAGCTATTTGATAAGGCAAGAAGATTAGCACCATGTATAGTATTTATAGATGAAATAGATGCAATTGGCTCAAGAAGAAGTGGAAGTAGTGGAGCAGAATCAGAGAATAACCAAACATTAAATCAATTATTAGTTGAAATGGATGGATTCTCATCAGAAGAAACAATAATAGTATTAGCAGCTACAAACAGACCAGAGATGTTAGATAAAGCATTATTAAGACCAGGAAGATTTGACAGACAAATAACGATACCAGCACCAGACTTAAAGGGAAGAGAAGAAATACTAAAGATACATTCTGCAAACAAAAAATTAGCAGAAAATATAACATTAAGAGGAATAGCAGAAGACACAGCAGGATTTACAGGAGCAGAACTTGCAAATATATTAAATGAAGCTGCAATAATAGCAACAAAATTAGAACATGAAGAAATATTACAAGAAGATTTAGAAGAGGCAGTAAAGAAGGTAACAGTAGGATTAGAAAAGCATAGTAGAGTAATATCAGACAAAGATAAGAAATTAACAGCATATCATGAAGCAGGACATGCTATAGTAAGTCAATTCTTGCCAACACAAACAGCTGTAAAAGAAGTATCAATAATACCTAGAGGAATGGCAGGAGGATACACAATGTATAAAACTGATGAAGATAAATATTATGTTTCAAAAACAGAGATGGAAGAAAAACTAATTGCATTACTAGGTGGAAGGGCCGCAGAAAAACTTGCATTAAATGACATATCAACAGGGGCAAGTAATGATATAGAAGTTGCAACAAAAGTAGCAAGAGATATGATAACTGTTTATGGAATGAGTGATAAAATAGGACCAATATCATTAAAAAATGATAATGGAGAATTAGAATATAATATGTTTGGAGAAAACATAGAAGATAGTATAGGACAAGAGGTAAAAATGTTAATAGAATCTGCATATAATGATGCACAAACAATATTAACACAAAATATGGATAAGCTTCATCAAATTGCTAAAGTATTACTTGAGAAAGAAAAAGTAAACGAAGAAGAGTTTAGGAAATTCTTTGTGTCATAGGGACGTTCTTTTTGACGCAAAATAGTGTTTTATTAAATTAATAAATAATAATCCCATAGTATATAAACTAAGGGATTATTATTTATTTAAAAGTAACTCCTAAAAATCGTACTATATCTATAGATTGAAATTCATTAATAATAGCACCTTTAAAGTCATCAAAAGAAGATACTACTATTCCGCTAATATCAGAAGTTGAAAAATCTAAATTTTTCATTTTGGTATGATAAAATTGTACACTAGTAAATTTACAATCTTCAATATTACATATGTTAAATGTACAAGTGTTAAAAGCACCGCTTAGAAATGAATTACTTAATAAGTTTATATCTTTAAAATTGCATTCTGAAAAATTAATATATGTACAATTTGAATAGTTTATATTAGTATCATAAAATATTGTTTCATTAAAATTGCAACCAACTAATTTGCAGTTTGTAAATGTTACTTTGTTAAAATTGCAATTGCTAAAGGTAGAATTAGATAAATCACAGTTTTCAAAAATAATGCTGTTGAAGAACGTTTTTTCAAAGTTGATTTTTAATAGTTGGACATTTGAAAACTTACTTTCTTTTATATCTATATTATAAAATTCTTCATTTTCTATATTTTGATTTTCAAATAAACTGTCTATAATTGCGTCTTCTGTTTCTATTGACATTTCCAAATAATATTTTAAATCACAGTTTTTCATTTTTATATCCTTTCTGTATTATTTTAATCTGTATGTATATATATGTCAATAGTAGTATTTATAATAAAAATGTTTTTTAGAAATATGGCTTCATGGATAATTATTAAGTTTGTTTCACATCATTGATGCAAATACAAGAATATAACAAAAGTTTTAATTTTGTATTGACAATCTTTACAGAACGTGTTAATATATTATTTGTATATGCGGATGTGGCGGAACTGGCAGACGCGCTGGTCTTAGGAACCAGTACCAACGGTGTGGAGGTTCAAGTCCTCTCATCCGCACCAAAGGATAATATCGTCGCACCAGACGAAAAAACGATTAAATCGACTGTA
>CAMUDX010000067.1 GCA_947087745.1 uncultured Clostridium sp.
AGATTATGGCATAAAGTCAAATCTTAGTTAAGGCGAGCGTTTTGACGCTTACGTTATATTAAGAAACTGACTAATTAAAATTATAATTATATACGAGGAGGGTTTTTATGACTGATAATTATACATCCCAAAATGCTTTTCACGATTGGGACAAGACAGCTTCTGTTAGGTGTAGACCAAAGAGGATATTATTGTCGGAACATATAGAGGATAAATATTTTTTTCCACCAGAGTTTGCACCATTTATAGAACATGATTTATTATCAAATATTGGGGATGATAAAAAAAGAATAATATTGATTCATCAACTATATTCTTATTTGAATTTTACTCAATACTTAGAACATGAGGCGATTTGTGTTGTAGCTTATAATGTTTCTATGAAAAAATATGATTTTAAGATTCCTAATATTCTTTGTGTAAATGCAAGAAAGATTTATGTTGATGGAGTCTATCATTGGATGTTTTCAATAGATTTTGCTGAGGAAATAGAAGCATTAACTGGTGTAAAGAATCTTAGTGAGAGTGAGCCACGTTTTTTAAGGACACTTAGAGAATTAATGAAGAAATTAAATGATGGACAAAAGAAGCTTGCATTGCTATTTTTTACAACGATAGCTGAAACATTGATAACTCCTACTATGGGTAAATTTCCTAAAGATGAACGTCTTGTTTTACCCGTAAGGGAACTGATTAATGATCATTCAATTGATGAATTACGTCATCTTAGGTATTTTGTTGAATTGTTTCATTTTATTTGGGAACAAATTGATTTTGATGACAGACATATTTTGTGTTTATTATTGCCTAGAATGTTGTATAGTTATTTTGAACCTGACTTTGATAGAATTATACAATTGTTAAAGTTATTAGGATTTTCTGATGAAGAAATAAAAAGAGTTTTAAGTGATACATATCCAAAAGATAGGATAGTTGAAAATGTTATGGCATCTTCGACTGCTACTATTAAGTTATTTAAGGATGTTGGCATGTTTGATGACTATAAGATTAAAAGTGCTTTTCATGAAGAGGGGTTTTTAGTTTAATCAAAAAGAGGGCTTAATTCTCCCGTAATTTTGTTGCGTAGCAAACTGATAATGAACGAAGTGAGTCTCGGGCTAATACCCCACAGTTTGCCGTGGGGAGTTTCATTGGTATTTTCAATGCTAATGAAATATCAAGTAAGAGCAAGTAGGATATAGGATTGCTTTTATTCTTGAAAGTAAGCAACTAAATTATGTTTGAATTTTCGAACTGTATTTATGATTACATTGAAAAGGAGAATGTTGTAATGAAGATGCGACGTGCAAATAAAGAAGTTAAAAATTGGAATGAAATTATGGAGATTATTCGTCGGTCAGAAACCATCCGATTAGGAATCCATGCTCAACCATTTCCCTATGTGGTACCTGTTTCTTTTGGGTATGAAGAAGTTGATGGAGTTCTTTTTCTATATATACATGGTGCGGCAGAAGGCTATAAACATACATTGTTGAAGGAAAATAATAATGTTTGTGTAGAGGCAGATATTCTGCACCGCTATGTACATTCTGAAGCTAAATCAGGTTCTATTTTAACGGCTGACTATGAAAGTGTAATTGGATTTGGAGTAGCAGAACCTGTATTTGGAAATGAGGCAAAAAAAGGTATAGATTTAATATGTTCTCATTGTGGATATCATGGTTTTGAGTGCAATAATGCAATTCTATCACATATAAAAATTTATAAGATTACATTGCAATCTATAACAGGTAAAAAGAGGTTTGAGGATTCTGAGGATATTAAAAGTTATATTGCTTTTAATAATGTAAGACAAGAAAAAGTTAAAAAGGATTAATTAAAAAACTAATTCCCCATATTTTTTCTATGGGGAATTAGTTTACACGAGAAAGCTCTTTATACTAAATAACTATCAAATTGTTTTCAGTTTCTAAACATAAAACAGAATTAATTTATATTTATTGTTTCTGTGGGCTAAATTCTATTTTTGATTTGTATAAATATTATTATAATTGTAAATGGGATGATAAAATGTTAAAAAGTGACAGAAATATTTATTTGCATTTTTTTGATAGGGAACTTAGAAATTCGGTAGATTCGAATTTAACTGATGCTGAAGCAAAAGAAATTTTATTGACAGCATTGTTTATGTCAAGTTTTCCGCTTTATGCTTCTTTTTCAAATATGTATGAATGTGTAGCAGCATTTCCAGTTGCGGTGAAGATTGCTTTTGAGTGTGAAAGTTTTGGTTTGTTGAGAATGCTAACAAACATGAGAACGTCTGATGAATTTTTAGCATCACGTCGCTCTTTGTATACTTTTGATAAACAGAGATATCCCTATTATTTTACATCGGATGCCCCTTTGTGGCCACAAAATACTTTTATTGTACATGGGCAAGATACATCATCAATATTAAAGGTCGAAATGGCGAAAGAAATAAATTGCAATATAGATTTTTCAGAAGATACAAAGTTTGCTTTACAGAATTATTTGTTTTCTGGTCGTCAAAATGCACTTACATTTAATGCTTTTAAAAGGGTAATTATATCAGATTATAACCAATTTAAAGTGTCTGATTATCAATATAAAAAGAATATATTAGATATTAGAAATATAATTAGTAGACAGTATTCTACGCGTTATCTTAATATACTTGATGGTACAATAGTTACTGGTATTCGAGGACTTAATTATTATGACCATTTAGCAAAAGATACATTTTTAACAAACATTATGTTATATTCTTTGATTTTGAAACCATTATTTAATATTGCAAAAGAAGATTATAAGGAAATAATTCAAATATGTGTAAATAATGAGTTTGAAGTATTACATAGCTTGATTCATTGGATAACACTTGGCTTAAAACAGATAACACAAGGAAACATTGATAGGGCAGTTGCAATATTAAAAGCATTTAATTTTAATCGTTATATTATAAAAAATTATAATGAATTTATGGCATATTGTCTTTCTTTAAATGATTATATAATAAAGTACGGAGATAAATTGGGAGGTATTGAGAAAATGCAAACAAGAATATTATTAGTTGTAGCTACGCATATGGAATTAAAAGTTACACTAGAAAAATTAAAAAAGTTAGGTTCAATATCTACTGTTATTGGAGGACTATCATATTTTACAATGATTATAAATTCAGTTTTAATTTATATAGTGAAGTGTCAAATGGGACAGGGAGGTTCTGGAGGAGCCATATTAACTCTTAAAGAATCAATTAAGTTGTTAAAACCAGATTTTGTAATCATGGGTGGTGTTGCTTGGGGAGCGAATAAAAAAGAACAAAAAATAGGTGATTTAATTATTTCAAATAGAATATGGGATTATGATATAGAGAAAATTAAACCTGATGGAACAGTGCAGTCTCGTGGGACAATATCACCATCGTCTCCTCGTTTAGTGCAGATGTTTGAGGTGGCGGGTATTGGCATTAAAGACTTTAAATTAAACTTTGGATTGATTGCATCTGGAAGTAAATTGCTCAATAATAAAGACGAGGTGGCTGTATTAAGAAAATTGCAACCAGAAATAATTGGTGGTGATATGGAGAGTGCAGGGATGGCTTCTGTTTGCTTTCGTGAAAAAATAGATTGTATTATGATTAAAGGCATCTGTGATTGGGGTTATAATAAAGATAACTCAAACTTCCCACACCAGTTGGTGTGCTGAACCTTGAAAAATCAATACTGTA
>CAMUDX010000068.1 GCA_947087745.1 uncultured Clostridium sp.
TATAAGTCAGGAACGAAAAAATCTCCTTCTTTGTGATAAGTTATCTCTACCATAACAAAAACCTCCTAAAATTTAATTTCACTACTTTTAGAACTATAATTTTATATCTGTTTAGCTGTCTTTTACAAAAATATTTTTTGAATAAAATTTAAAGTGTACTTAATTTAATCTTACTGGGTTAGGACTTCCGTCAAGACGAAGTCCTGTGCTACGAAGAAATTTCAAAGGAGGTGTTTTTAATGGAGCAAGAATTAGCATATTCTTTTCACTTGGGTAGTGATAAAAACAAAAGTAAATTAGCAAAGAAAGTTGCAAAAGAAAATGTATCTGGTACTACTTCTCTATCTAATAATGCAATTCAAAATGCAAAAGATTTATCAGATGTTAATAAACACAATTTAAGAGATTATGATAATCAAACAGAACTAATTAGAACTATATATGGGACAAGCGATATTGTAAATGACGTAAAACAAGTATATTTAGATGAGTTTGAACAATCAAGACTAGAATATAATAATAAACAAACTCGTGAAGATAGAAAAATTGAAGATTACTTTAAAAAAGTATGTGAATCTCAAAATGATATTGCGTGTGAAATTATCATAGAACTTGGAGATATGGACTTTTGGAACGATAAAAACGAAAGGTATAGATTTAAAATGGTTGATGTATATAATGAACAGATAAAAGACTTAAATAAAATTATTCCAGACTTTAAAATAGCAAATGCAACAATGCATTTTGATGAAGTTTCTCCCCATATGCATATTATAGGTGTTCCTGTAGTTTCAAATTGTACTAGAGGAATGAAAAAGCAAGTAGGAAAAAGTAAATTGTTTACTAAAACCTCACTTACTGAAATACAAGACAAAATGAGAAATGCTTGTATTAAGTCATATAACAAATTTTATGAAGTTAATACTAGGTTAAAGAAAAGCAAAAAGGCAGAAATCAAGACATCAATGTTAATGATATGGGCAATTATAGAGAAATTAAGAAACAACTAAAACAGAAAGAACAAAAACTCGAAAAAGCTAATAGTCAAACTAAAAAACTTGATAATACCAGTAATGGTATAAATACAATATTAGACAATTTAAAGCCTACTTTGATGAATAAAAATAATATGGTTATTTCAAGCGAGGATGTCCAGAAAATCAAAAATTATACAAAAAATGTAAAAGATATAACTCATACAGTAAGAAACGTAAATGACTTAAATATGGCAATTAAAGACTTTGAACATTCTGCTTTTGAAATAGATAAAGAAAATCGTTCACTTAAATATGAAATAGAACTAAAAAATAGTGAAATCGGCAATTTGAAAAAGGAATTATCTACTAAAGACAAAATTATAGGCAAGTTACAAACTGAAAAGGAAAAACTAAAACAAGAATTGCAGAAATTTAAAGGCTTTTGGCATAGCATTATGAACCATTTTCACAAAAGAATTTGCTATGATAAAGATAATAACTATAAAATTGTTAGTGATGACCTATATAAAAATGGCATTTTTGACAGCAACGATAATGAAATTGCAAATAACATTGCCAGAAAAGTAACTATACCAGATGAAAACAAGCAAAATAAGAATAAAAAGAAAAATAACACTACCAGATTTTAAAAGGAGGAAAAAAGCTATGAATAATGAATTACCAAAAATAAAAATTGATGAAAGAACAGGCATTGAATATCATTTAGATGGAGATTATTATATACCAAACCTTACAATACCTAAACAAGAAAAAATTACTTTAAATAAATATGGAAGAATGAGATTAAAATATTTGAAAGAACATAAAAAAGCTGATTATACTATAATGCTAATGGATGGAATATTAAATACACATTTAAAAGAACTACAAGAAACAGCAGATACTAGAGTACAACAAATTATCAGTGAGTTGAAAGCTAAAAGCGATTTGACCGAAGATATGAAAAATACAGATATGCTTTATTGGGTTGGTATTATGAACTCTATTAAGGCACAAGCAGAAGAAATTGTTTTTAGCGAATTGATTTATGTGTAAAGTTGAAAAATGATGTGAAATTTGCAAAATCTTGTGAAATATAGTATAATATAGTCAGTATTTGTAAGTACAGAAGAGTATGAAAAGAGAGGCGGATAACAAATGAAAAAGGAAATTAATTATGAGTTGATAAACGATTTATATATGAGATGGCTTAATGAACGAGATCCATTTATTCAAAGAAAAATAAAAGATGATATAATAAATAGAATTTCACCATATGAATTATTAATATATAGCGTAAGGTTTTCGTCTCCATTTAAAGCTTTTAGAAATATTTTTTCTTTAAATGATTTATTTGAAACATTAAAAGAAATGCAAAGACAAGGTGAAGATATAAAAAGATTTACTAATCAATCATTATTAATAGAAACTCCAGAAGAAATAATAACTGTAAGTAATTTTGCTAGAAAAGAAGGAATTTCAGAAATAAATAACTTCGGTTTAGTATTTAAAGGAACTAACGTATTTGAATTTGGGGACATTAAAAATATTGGAGAAAAATTTCCATATGCATATACTAACAATTTAAGTTTGGAACAAATAGAACAAATGCTTAAATCTAAACAGGATTATAAAGGTATACCAATTACAATTACTATTGATAATATTGGCGAACTTCCATTAGGAAAATTAGATGATATTGAAAGAGCTTTTGATGTTGACGGAATAAAGATAGTTGCCCAAAATAGAACTTCACATAGTGCACATCAAGGAGAATGCACCCCTTTAACTCTAAGAGCTTATAAACAAATACGAACAGTTGTAGATGATGAAATTATTAGTAAACTCTATGTTGATGAAAAGCTTGATAAAATGAATATAGATGTTCAGCTTACTACACAAATAATTGATAAAATTGCAAATAGAATTGAATATGATTTTGAGGCTGCTAAAAAGCCACGTTTTTCAAATGAATGCAAAAATGCAAGTGGATTAGTGGGATTATTAACAAGAAAATCTATATGTAAAGGATATTCTGAAATATTAAGAAATGTTTTAAGCTGTGTTAATATTGATTCAACTGTTATAGATGGTGTAGCATTAGATGAAAATGGTGATCATACTTGGAATCAAGTAAAAATTGGAGATTTTTGGTTTAATGTAGATTTAACATTTGCTAGAAATAATATATGTGAAGGAAAACCATCTGGAGATTTATTTATGTCAGATATTGCTTTTTATGGAGAAAGAAGAAAAGTAACATTTGAACAAGGAAAAGAAATAAAAGGAAAAAGTATGGAATCAACAGTAATGACAGGTGGACACTTAAGAGCTTATGGTTCAAATAGTAGACAATGTAAAGCATATATTACTCCACTTTTAACATCAAACTTAATACAAAAATCTAGATTATATGCAGAAGACTATAATAGGGAAAGCAAATCTCCAAATTATAAGGGTGTAATACCGTATATTGGAAGTAATACTGAAAGAATGCGTGCTAATTCTAAAAATATTGAAACACCTACACGTTCTTAATATTAATAAGAGTACAAATTTTTTGATAATCTCAAATGCTAATGCAACAAAAAATTGATAAAAAAATAAATGAA
>CAMUDX010000069.1 GCA_947087745.1 uncultured Clostridium sp.
ACTCGGACCTTTGAAAAACGCCGGCACTTAGGCACTGTATTTTAGTGCCTTAGTACCGCTGCGTTTGCCGCAGAGCGAAAGCGTGTCCGAATAAAAACATCGTTCCTGATGAGGGCTGCGGCTTAAGTTAATGAGGTATATTGTTTTTGAAAAATATCTTAAGGTAAGTTTCAGGTATTCTTATAAGAGCTGCATATGCAGACCTGTCATATATTTCCTACGGTGACAGCGTAAAATGTTGCTTAAAGTTTATACAAGGAATACTTGTATATAGTTGCTTACCTCTTCAGAAACTTCCAAATGAGGAAGATGTTTCGCATATGGAATATATACAGACTCTATAGAGTTATTATAATAAGTATAATTTTCAATTGTCGTATCAATATCCTTTTCCTCTTTTCCACCAATAATGTAAATACTATGGTTAATTTCTTTTAAAGCATGCACAATATTAGTATTCATATATTTTGAAATATAATTTGCAAATGCATATTTTGAACTATGGTTAGGAAAATGAGACGCTTCCAAATAAGATAATATATACTGTTCCTTAATATTGACGGAATTATAAAAATAATTCTGCCGGAAAGCATGTTCTATGGATGATTTATTCGTTAACAGATTGTAAATAAAAGTACCTAGAATAGGGATTTCTATTAATAATTTCAGAAATTTTGTCTGCTCAGAAGGAATCTGATTGGATTCATAGAGACTTTGTGGATTAATAAAAATCAACTTGTAAATTGCTTCAGGGTCATTATGGCATGCCATAACAGCTGTCTGGGCAGAATCGCCTACAGCAATAAGAGAAGTTTTTTTGCCAATAACATTTTTTATAAAATCAATAATTAACTGAACATATAGGTAATTCGTATATGTTATGTATGGTTTATCTGATAAGCCATACCCTAATAAATCAACGGCATAGACTTCATGGGTTAAGGAAAGGTTTTCGATGATTTTATGAAATTCATAAATGGAACTACCGGCAGAAAGATCATGCAGAAGAAGAAGCGGACTGCCGTTTCCCTTTTTTATATATCTTATTTTTCCAAAACGCCATTCATAGTAATTGTTCTTGGAATATTTAAGGTAACCTTTTGATGTATGCATAGAATAGTTTATTCGGTTTAATATGTGCATGGTTGCCGTAGCTAATCCTGATAAAGTAATTATTGTCTTAAGCTTATTGCTCATTTTGCCTATTCCTTTCTAAGGTTTTGATATGGTTTAAAATGTGTTTTGCTCTTGCTTAGTATTATAAAGGATAAAATATAAACATACAAATAAAAAAGTAAAAAACACTTTTCAGATTTTGAAATTTATTATATTATAATTATATAAAAGTATGGAAGGTATAGCGGAATATGTTAAGAAATTCCACACTATATATTTGTATATTTTTATAAAAAGGGTAGAGTATAAATTAATTATAGAAAGTAACATAACGATTTATGATATTTTCTATAGGCACTAATTACAATTTAATAAGGGAAAAGATAACTGAGTAATTTTGTTTATGATGTGATCTTTTGCAGGAAATCGAAGGGGTAGAGTTATGTCTGATGAACTGTATGAGGGGTTAAGGGAGATTTATGAGGATTTCTTTTCACAAAAAAATGCGGCAGAGGAAGAGAAAGAAAAAATAACAAATGATAATGATTATCAATATTATGAAAGGAAGATTGAAGACTTAGATAACAAAATTAAAGTAGTAAGTTCTTTATTAAACATTTTTGAAAGACAAAGTTTCACTCAAAAATATGGTGAGAATAATAATCTGATTTCTGTAAATAAATCGATTATAAACCGCGGTTTACAGATTTTAGATATTCAGGAAAGAGAAAGGCAGCGTATTGCCAGGGATTTGCATGATACTTCATTGCAAAATCTTACGCATATTATTCATAAAATAGAATTAAGTTCTATGTTTATAGATGACGATCCGGTAAAAGCAAAATTGGAACTGGTATCCGTTAATAAAAATCTAAGGTCTGTAATTAAAGAAATCAGAAATACAATATTTGATTTGCGTCCAATGACATTTGATGATTTAGGACTGAGAGAATCTTTTGAACGATTAGCGGATCATCTGAAGGAGTCTTCTGATTTTGAGGTCTTTTATAATATTGAAGAAATCAACTGCAATAATTCTTTAGTCTTAATGACAATATTTAGAATTATTGAAGAATGTACAAATAATGCGATCAAGCATTCTAACGGTTCTGTGGTTTTCTTCGAGTTAAAAAAAATAGCTGAAAATACTTGCATAATAATAGTTGCTGACAATGGAAAAAGTTTTGATGCAGAAAAAGTTTTATCCGAAAAGCAGAGGCATTTTGGCCTGAACATTTTAAAGGAAAGGGTAGAACTTTTGTGCGGGACCATGGAGATTGATTCTAAGCTTGATAAAGGCACAGTTATTAAGATAGTGATTCCATTATTGGAAAAGTAGGAGATTATTTATGAGTATTGAAGTTATGATATCAGATGACCATGTTTTGATGAGGGAAGGAATACGTCAGCTTCTGGAATTTGACGGAACGATAAAAGTTATTGCAGAGGCAGCAAATGGTATCGAATGTTTGGAAAAATTAAATAAGGTAAAGCCGGATGTATTATTGTTAGACATAAATATGCCAAGAAAAAATGGTATAGAAGTATTGGAGGAAATCAGAAAAAATAATCTGGATATAAAAGTTTTGATACTTACTGTTCATAATGAAATAGAATATTTGCTGAAGGCAGTGGATATAGGGGTAGAAGGTTATATTCTCAAAGATTCGGAATCTGCCGAACTTAAGAATGCAATCAACTGCATCATTAATGGAGAAAATTATATTCAGCCCAGTCTCATTCCGGCATTAAACAGTAGATTAGTAAATAGAGATAGTGATAAGGTGAAAATTGATTCTCTGACAAAAAGGGAGAAAGAAGTATTAGTCAATGTGGCGAACGGTATGTTTAATAAGGAAATAGCATTGAATCTTAATATAAGTGAGAGAACAGTTAAAAATCATATATCCAGTATTTTTAAGAAAATAGAAGTGAATGATAGGACTCAGGCTGCAGTGTTTGCTATCAAAAATAATTTAATTAAGATTTTTTGATTTAATATTTTTATATTTTTATGGTTTTATATTTTTAATGGTTTTATATTTTTATAGTTTCATATTTTTAGGATAATTGTTTATCTCTCTTTTCGAAATTGTGTATCCATTAAAAACGGGCTTATTAAATATACATTGCAGGCAACAGGCAAAAATTTTATAATTAAGTATATAAATCGGTATTTGCAGATGGATTTCTAAAGATTTCCCTATTTTTCAAGGCTTTTTAAGCCTCATAC
>CAMUDX010000070.1 GCA_947087745.1 uncultured Clostridium sp.
ACCATATGAACTGGTATTCTTATTGTTCTTGCTTGGTCTGCTATTGCTCTTGTTATTGCTTGTCTTATCCACCAAGTTGCATAAGTACTAAATTTAAATCCCTTTGTGTAGTCAAATTTTTCTACTGCTTTTATTAGTCCCATATTTCCCTCTTGTATTAAGTCTAAGAATAACATCCCTCTTCCAATATATTTTTTTGCAATACTTACTACTAATCTTAAATTTGATTCTGATAATTTTTGTCTTGCTTCTTCATCGTTTTCTAATATCTTTTTTGCTAGCTCAAGTTCCTCATCATATGTCAATAGAGGTATTTTTCCTATTTCTCTTAGATACATCCTTACAGGATCATCTATACTTACTCCTTCAAAACTTGTATCTGTTATTTCATCTAGCTTTAAATCTTCTACTTCTTGTAAATCTTCTATATCTGGCTCTTCATCAAAGTCATCCCCTATTAAATCTGTCATTCCCATTTTTTCGAAAGCATCAAATACATCTTCTATTTGTTCAGGATCAGTATCTTCTAATTCTTTTGCCAATTCTTCATATGTTATTTTTCCATTTCCTTTTGCTTTTTCTATTATTTTATTTACACTTTCATTTGTCTTTTCTTCTCTGCTTTGTTCTTTCTTTTCTATTTCTTTTGGCATTTCTTCTTGTAGTTTTTCTTGTTTTTCATCTTCTGCTTTTAACTTCTCAGCTTTTTCTATTTTTTCTTTTTTACCTTTTGCTACTTTTTTTACTTCTTCTTCGTTTTCCATCTTCTTGCTATTCTTATTCTCTTTTTTATTTGCCATCCTTCTTTCCTTTCTAAAGTTTTCACTTTGATTTATTTTAACAATTTTCTAAATATTCATATGCTCTCTAAGTTACTGTTCTTACTGTTTTGCAATTTTTATTATTATCTCGTACAATTCTTTTTCTAGTCCTTTTTTTGTTTCTTCTTCATGTTCTTGTTCTAATAAATTTATTATTTCTAATTTTCTTATGTTTAGTCTTTCCTTTTCATAGATTTTTATTATATCTTTTATCGCTTTTGTTTTGTCTTCTATTCCAAAGTCATATGCCATTATGGCTGTTATTTCATTTTGTAATTCTTCACTTGATGTGTCTATTATACTGTTTATATTAAAGTTTCCTTTTTCATATTCTTCATATACTTTTTTTACAATTTCCTTATTTATTGGATATTTGAAATCTTCTACTTGTATATTTTCTCTTATTATATCATACATTTTATTTTCGTTTTCTAATAATAATGATATTATTGTGTTTTCTCTTTTTCGTATTTCTTCTGGTATGTTTGCTATTTCTTGTTTTTTGATTTCGTTAGATTTTGCTATTTGCCTTGGCTTATTTAAACTTTTTTCTCCTTTTGCATTTTTATATATTATTTTATTTATTTCTCCATATATTGCTTCTTGTGATATGTTATATTCTTTTGCTATTTTTGTTATATATACTTCTCTTTCAATACTGTTGTCTACTTTCGATAGTATTTTTGCTATTTCGTTTAAAAATTTAATTTTATCTACTGTGTTTTCTAAATACATTTTGTTTTTTAACATTTTTACTTTGTATTCCACTAGTGATATTGCATCATCGATTAATTTTTGAAATTTCGATGTCCCATATTTTAGTATATATTCATCTGGGTCTTTTGCTCCTTCCATTTGTAATATCCTCATGTCGCAACCCATATTTTGTAATATTCCTATTGACCTTTCTATTGCATTTTGTCCTGCTGAGTCTGAGTCAAATCCTAATATAATTTGTTCTGAACTTCTTCGTAATAACCAACCTTGTTGTTCTGTTAATGCTGTTCCTAGTGCTCCTACTACATTTGTTACTCCTCTTTGATGTAACGATATTACATCCATATATCCTTCTACAATTAGTAGTTTTTTTATATCGCCTTTTTTGGCAACATTTAATCCAAATAAATGTCTTCCTTTACTGTATACAACATTTTCTGGCGAGTTTATGTACTTTGGCTGTTTTTCATCTTTTATTAGTATTCTTCCTCCAAATGCTATTACTCGTCCTCTTACATCACATATTGGTATTATTAGTCTTTCTCTATAGAAATCATAATATGTTCCTTTTTCGTTCTTTCTTACTAGCCCTGATTCTAATATTTCTTTTTCTTTGAAATTTTGTTTTTTTAGTTCTTGATATAATTCATCAAATTTTCCTGAATATCCTAATCTGTAATTTTTTAGTGCTTCATTGTTTAACTTTCTTTGCTTTATATATTCTTGTGCTATTTTTGATTGTGGTTTGTATAAGTTTTGGTGGTAATATTCTGCTGCAAATTCATTTATCTTTAATACTTTTTCTTTTAACTCTTCTTTTTCATTATCTATCGCATTTTCTAATTTTGGTAACTGTATATTTGCTTTTTCTGCCAATTGCTCTACCGCTTCTTTAAATCCTATTCCTTCGATTTTCATAAAAAAAGAATATACATTTCCTCCAACATTACATCCAAAACAGTGAAATATTTGTCTATCTGGTGATACTGAAAATGATGGCGATTTTTCATTATGGAATGGACATATTCCAAAATAGTTTCTTCCTTTTCTTTTTAATGCTACATATTGTGATATAATATTTACTATGTCGTTACTTTGTCTTATGTTTTCTATTATTTCATCACTATATCGTACCATTTTCGCCTTCCTTTCTTTATTAAAATATACATAGTTATATTATTCGACGAATTTTACATAATTCCCTCTTGTTTTGTAAATTTGATTTTATATTTTAAGCAAAATTTTACCCACTCAGCAATATATCTTTGCTGAGTGGGTAGGAGAATCAGTCGGAATACTTCATTTTATCAACGAATGTTGCGATAAACTCGCTGTTCGTTGGTCTATTATCCCATGTACTGTTGCCAAAGAATTCCTTGAAGTGTTCTCTGTTTTTCCAAGCCACTTCTATGGCATTACGGATTGCCCGCTCTACCCTCTGATCGCTTGTTTTAAAATTCTTCGCAATCTCGGGATAAAGCAACTTGGTCACGCTGGACACCACCTCAATGTCGTTATAGGTCTGAATGATGCCCTCCCTGATGTAGTGATAGCCCTTCAGGTGAGCTGGTATTCCTAACTCTACTATCATGTCTGTAACCTTCTTTTCCAGTTCCCGTCCTTCTAATTGTCTTTCCATTTTGTCAATCTCCTTTTGTATTTTTTTACGCATCTTATGCGCATTTGTACATATTATAACATATTTTACATAAAATTGCAAATTTTGTATAAAAAAGATAGTGTAAAATGGTTTCGGAATGGAAAAAAAGAAAGTCCTTTGATATAAT
>CAMUDX010000071.1 GCA_947087745.1 uncultured Clostridium sp.
ATTAATGAATTAAAGTCACATCCACGTAACAATGAGTTTTTTGATGATATTACAGGTGATTCTTGGGAAGCATTTTTAGAATCTATCAAATCATCGGGAATTATTGAACCTATTGTAGTAACTAAAAATATGGTTATTGTGTCAGGACATCAACGGGTAAGAGCTGCTAAAGAACTTGGAATTGAAACTATTTTGGCTGATATACACGAATATGATGACGAAGAAGATGTTTTTCTAAATATGTTACTTTCCAACTTGAATAGAGTTAAAGAAATACCTTCTCTAATAAGAAGGTGTGAAATTATTAGTGAAATTGAGAAAATATTTAAAAAGCGTGAGCAAAAAATCAAAAAGCAAAGAGATAATGTTGTTAATAATTATAGGAAGGATATTGCAAAGAACAAAGAAAATATTATTGATTACTATAATGGACAATGTGAAATTTGTAAATTCAATTTAGTGCCACTACTTGAAATTCACCATATATTGCCTTTACAACAAGGTGGTGATAATTCTTTGGATAATATAACTTGCCTTTGTCCTAATTGTCATACAGTAATACATAAATTTATATCCCATTTTTGCAACGGAGCAGATATAAGCAATATAACACAATGGTTAGGAGAAAATTATTCAAAATCATCTTATGATAAGTTAATTCATATGTATGAAAAATACATTAAAAGAAAAGAAATATATGGATGGGAGGAATTAACATGGATTTAGAAGGAAAAATTAAAACTTCAGAACTTAAACCCCATCCACAAAACAATTATTATTTTGACGATATGGAGGGGGATGCTTGGGATTCTCTCTTACAATCAATCAGCACTTCTGGTGTTACGAATGCAATCACTATTAATGATAGAAAAATAATTATTAGTGGACATCAACGGATTCGTGCTTGCAATGTACTTGGAATTAATGAGGTGTCTTACAAAATGATTCAATATGAAAATGAAGAAAAAGAAATTAAGGATCTTATTGAATCTAATCTTCGTCAAAGGGTTTTGGGTAATACTAATCCTGTGAAACTTGGAAGATGTTTTGAATTTTTAAATAATTGGTATGGTTTCATACAAGGAACTAATCAATATAGCTTCACAAAAGTTTTGTGTAGCTCTGAAAAACATAATCCTAAAAATCAAACTGAATTGGCAGAATCATATGGTATAACGCAACAAACTATGAACAATTATATGAGAATGGCAAGTATGATACCCGAATTAGAAGATTTAGTTGATACAGGAATTGTTACTAAAGATACGGCTCTTGCTATTATAAAAAATTTAACCAGCGATGAACAACGAGAATTAATATCATCAATGGATATTACAAAGAAGATAACAAAAAAAGAAGCAAAAAAATATATTGATGAAATTAAATCGTTAAAAAAAGAAAATAAAGATTTAAAATTTTCTAATTCATCAGCAGAAAAAATATCTATATTAAAAATCGAAAAAGAAAAATTAGAAAAAGAGAATAAAATATTGGAATCACAAAAAAAGATATCTGATGAACTCGCTGCCCAATATAAATCACAATCTGAAGAATATATGGAAGTGAAGAAAAAACTTACTCACATGGGATTAGAACCAGATGGTGATTATAATACCTTCCAAGCTACTGTTCAAATTACTGAACTAAATAATGAATTATCAGAAATACTACAAAATCGTCTTGCACCACTAAAGTATCAACCTTACATGTTTGCCGTAAAAAATAATGAACTTTTAAAGAAAAACTTTATGAGCACCTTATCTATGCTCAATGATTGGTATTTAACAATGCTCTCTTATATTGGAGAAGAAAATGATGAAGAAAATATTATTGATATTGAAACGGAGGAAATTTAATGGGATTATTTGGAACTAAGGAAAAGAATTATGATACGGAAATTGCGCTATTAAATGAAAAACAGAATGAACTTTCTGAAAAAACTGATAAGAATAATAGTGATGTCATAGCTTTAGGTATTGATTTTACTGATTTAAAATCCTCAGTTGGTGAAGAAATCAATAAAGTTTGGGATTTTGTAAAGCATATGAATTCTGATTTAGCCGAATTTAAAGCATGGAAAAATTCGCAGGAACAAGAAAATAAAGCAACAGAAAAAGCAAAATCAGAATTACCTGATACATTAACCTATAAAGAAATATGCGATTCTCTGGATGGATTTAATTATTTAGATCAAACAAGTTTCAAGTATTACTTATATGAAAATGGCATCTTAGACTTAAAAATTAACCGTGTCCGTAATACATATAAAATTTCAGTCAACTTTGGTGATTCAAATTCTGAAATAAAGAAATATATTCATGTGACAGATGGAGTAATCACATTTTCTAAGGATGTTTTAGAGTTTCTAGTTAATAACTCGCAGGATTTACAGAATTCTATTGATAGATATATTAGAAAGCAAAAGCAGTTTAATGAATCAAAACAGCATTTATCAGAAGTTGAAATAAAAAACTTACAAAAAGAAATTGGAATTATTTGTGGTGTAGATAATGCGAATGGTAAAAATTTTAATTCAAAAAAATGGGGAATGATTTATAAACGCTATGAAATTGACCATAAAGATTGGATAAAGAAATATGATTTATGGGCAAAGAAATTTTTACAGGATCATCCCAATTATCAATATGATAAGCCTAGTAGAGTTATGTATTTGGTTCAGGAAGTTGGTGATGGAGATGTTTTATTAAAAATTGCTTGTGAACTTTTTGTAGCATAGGCAGGTGATAACTTGCCTAATTATGTAAAGATACCACGAGAAATAATCTACAATAAAGAACTTGGTGATAAGCGAG
>CAMUDX010000072.1 GCA_947087745.1 uncultured Clostridium sp.
TTGAAAAGCTATTATTAGAAGAATTAACTAATGATAATTAAGATTATACGAGAGTCCATTTTAATTGAAGTGAACTCTCATATATTATTTTAACAATAAATCAATTCCTCAGATATAATTCCTTCAACTGAACTTTTATAATTATTCATAAGTCCAGTCCATTTTAAAGGATTAGTATTTTTCAAATTTTCATCAATAGGATTTTTCTCTAGCATTTGTTTCATAAGTATTTCAAATCTTTGTTTAGCTTGTTTATCAGTTTCTACAATATGTTTCTTAAAGTTTTATCCATAAACATTATTATATATTCTGCTTTCTTATGTTGTTTTAAATATTCCAATCTTAAATGACCATATTTTCCTATAATATAATCATTTTCATAATCTTCTTTTTCCAAATATAAGTCAGGAACAAAAAAATCTCCCTCTTTGTGATAAGTTATCTCTACCATAATAAAATCCTCCTCAAAATTTAATTTCACTACTTTTAGAACTATAATTTTATATCTGATAAAGCTGTCTTTTAATACAAATTTTTTTAAGTGTACTTAATTTAATCTTACTGGGTTAGGAATTGTGCAATGTCAAAGTCCTGTACTACGAAGAAAATTCAAAGGAGGAGCTTTATGGAATAAGAATTAGCATATTTTTTAATTTAGGTATTGCTAAAAAGTGCAATGTAGAGTAAAATAATAAAAGAATGAGGAGATGATTAAAATGGTACATAATGATAAATATAAGTTCGTAGCAGTTATTGACGAAAAAATTGAAATGGGAAAAGCTCTAAATGCAATAGCACATATGGGGTTAGGTCTTGTTAATATAGCAAATGAAGAAACAAGAGAAAAAATGTCTTTTATAGACTTTATTGATAAAGATAACGAATCACACAAAAGCATATCTGGTTTATCTTTGATAGTGCTAAAAGGAAGAAATGGAGAAATAGATAAAATAAATCCTATTACAAAAAGACTTTCTTTATGGAAGTAAAATTTTTTCGAAAAACACTTGAAAATAAGTAAAAATTATGTTATAAATATATTGAGTGGTGCTCAAGAAACTTTCGAAGCCTTGAGTCATTTTTTATATTATTTGGAGGTATAATGAAAGAATACAAGAATAATGAAGAACTTATAGATTATCTAATATGTAAAAATGTAGTTATAAATAATAGAGAATTAGCTTTAAAGAATATAGAAAAGTATTCATATTATTCCATTATAAATGGATACAAATTTGTTTTTAAAGATAATGATAATAATTATAAAGAAAATACCTCTTTTGAGGAAATATTTGCATTATATGAATTTGATAAAAACATAAAGGCTATATTCTTAAAATTCACTTTAGAAATAGAAGTTATACTAAAATCACTTATGGCAAATACTCTAGCAGAAAAATATGGTGTTGAAGATTATTTGAAATTAGAAAATTTAGATGAGAATGTTGAGAAAGAATTAGTAGATGATTTTATAGTAAAGATAGAAAAAGAAATAGATGATAATTATATTAAACATCCTGCTATTAAGCATTATAAAGATACATATGATTTTGTCCCTCCTTTTGTTTTAACAAAAATTTTAACTTTCGGAGCTATCAGTAGATATTACAGTTTACTTAAACAAAGTGATAGACAAAAAATAAGTAAATATTTTAGATTATCTGATAAATTATTAAGACAAATTTTAATAAATTTAACTATGGTTAGAAATATTTCGGCACATTCAGATAGATTATTTAATTACAGAAACAAGTATGATATTAGTTTTAAAAATATTGAAAAAGATTATAACAGAAAAGAATATTTGTGTAATTTGTATATGATTATAAAATCTATGAAAGTAATACTTGATGAAGAAAAATACAAAGAATTTGAAAATCTACTAAATATTGAAATAGAAAAATTAAAGAATAAGTTAATTGTTATTGATATAAATGATATTTTAAGAATAATGGGTTATGATGTATAATACCTATATAAATTGAATAAAATAGTATTGAGTGGTGCTTAGAAAACTTTTGAAGCTCTAAGTCATTCATATAACCTAGAGTCTATTTAAAGATTCTAGGTATTTTTTATTCATAAATTCTTCTATAAACTTGTTGCAATCTGTGAAAATTATGATATACTTTTAATAATTTGATTGATATTGGTATCAGTCGTTAAAAGAGAAAAAGTTGTAGATAACTACGACATCAGCTCCAACGACATATCTGTTCAAACTTTTATAGAACAGATACAAATATCATTCTGAACAGGTCAAAATAATATTGCTAGATTTCTGGGAGGAGCAGCATATAAAATTCCTAACCCAGATAAACATGACAAGTCATTCGATGAAAATTATTGGAATGATAATAAAAAAGCATATTACATACATCATTTTGTAACTCAACTTGGCTATCCTAATTTAGATTAGATAGATTAGCAAACTTAATGCTAAACCCTAACGAAAATTTCAGTAAATTACAAGAAATCTGGAATAATACTTGTAAATTTAGAATTATGACAGGAGTATTAAATTAGATATAACAAAACAATGATAGTACATAAATTTAGAAAAATTGCATAAATATACTATATTTATTATGTAATTAGTGTCAAGAAGTTTCGGAAAAAAATCCAATGATATATAATTTGTTAGCGA